>JBELMC010000017.1:0-37365 GCA_042096155.1 Dinoroseobacter sp. | reverse complement strand
GCTGGAAAACGGCTCGGCCTATAAGTGTTTTGCCACCCCCGAGGAGATCCAGGCCTTCCGCGATGCGGCCAAAGCAGACGGGCGTTCGACTTTGTTTCAAAGCCCCTGGCGCGACGCCACGCAGCATCCCGACGCGCCTTATGTCGTGCGTCTGAAAGCTGCACGCACGGGGCTCACGATCACCCAAGATGCTGTTCAAGGACCTGTCACCATCCGCAATGAGCAATTGGATGACATGGTTTTGCTGCGTTCAGACGGCACACCGACATATATGTTGGCGGTTGTGGTCGATGATCACGATATGGGGATCACACATGTCATGCGTGGTGATGATCACCTCAACAATGCCGCCCGGCAGACCCAGATTTACACGGCAATGGGGTGGGATCTTCCGGTGTTCGCGCATATCCCGCTGATCCACGGCGAGGATGGCAAGAAACTGTCCAAACGCCACGGCGCCGTTGGGGTCGAGGATTACGCCAAACTCGGCTATCCCGCCGCGGCGATGCGCAATTATCTGACCCGACTGGGATGGTCGCATGGCGATGACGAAGTGTTTAGCGATGCCCAGGCACGCGCGTGGTTCACTCTCGACGGGATCGGCAAAGCACCGGCCCGGCTCGACTTCAAAAAACTCGACAATCTGTCAGGTCATCATATTGCGATGATGCAAGATGCCGATCTTGTCCAAGAAATCCAACAGTTTTTAACTTTGACCAATGCTGAGCCTTTATCGCAGGTGCAGCAAGATGGCTTGGCGCGTGCGATGTATTGCCTCAAAGATCGTGCGCGGTCTTTTCCTCAATTGCTCGAAAAAGCTCATTTTATCTTAGGATTTAGGCCTTTTAAAGCAGATGAAAAAGCGGCCAAGACCTTGGATTCAGTATCCCGTGGTATACTGAATGATTTGACGCCGCACCTGCAAAGTGCTAGCTGGACGAGACCGGTATTGGAACAAATTGTGACGGCCGTTGCAGACAGCGAAGGCCTGAAAATGGGGAAGCTTGCTGCGCCTTTGCGGGCGGCGTTGGCCGGGCGGACCGTGACCCCGAGCGTGTTTGACATGATGCTCGTCATTGGCCGGGACGAAACGCTCGCCCGCCTGACAGATGCGAGCCTTGGCGCGACCGAGATCTGATCTCGACCCCGCCCAGCTTTGGCCGAGCCCCGGCCACGAGACTCGATCTTTCACTGAGAAAGATCATTGAAAAAGGGATATGACATGGCTGAGAGTAGCAAAACTGCGACTTTAACGATTGATGACAGATCTATCGAATTTCCGGTTCACGAAGGCAGTGTAGGCCCGGATGTCATTGATATCCGTAAACTTTATGCCGAAACTGGCGCGTTTACCTATGACCCTGGCTTTACCTCGACGGCGGCATGTGAATCGACCATCACCTATATTGATGGCGATAAGGGCGAGCTGCTGCACCGTGGCTATCCAATCGATCAGCTGGCGGAAAAATCCCATTACCTCGAGGTGTGTTATCTGCTGCTTTATGGTGAGCTGCCAAGCGCCGCGCAGCTTGACGATTTTGAATCGCGTGTGACCAATCACACAATGCTCCATGAGCAAATGATGAACTTCTTCCGCGGCTTCCGCCGCGATGCCCATCCCATGGCGATCATGACCGGCGTGGCGGGGGCGATGTCGGCGTTCTACCACGACAGCACCGATGTCAACGACCCGTGGCAGCGTGAAGTCGCCTCGATCAGATTGATCGCGAAAATGCCCACGATTGCCGCCTGGGCGTTCAAATACTCCATCGGACAACCATTCGTATATCCTCGCAATGATCTCGATTATGCCAGCAATTTCTTGCGTATGTGCTTTGCTGTTCCGACCGAAGATTACGAGGTCAGCCCAATCCTGGCCCGAGCGATGGATCGTATTTTCACATTGCACGCAGATCACGAGCAGAACGCGTCAACGTCCACCGTGCGGTTGGCGTCGTCCTCCGGCGCGAATCCATTCGCCTGTATTGCTGCTGGGATTGCCTGTCTTTGGGGGCCAGCCCATGGCGGCGCAAACCAAGCCTGTCTTGAAATGCTGAAAGAAATTGGCACGCCAGATCGCATTCCAGAATTCCTCGCCCGGGCCAAGGACAAAGATGATCCATTCCGCTTAATGGGCTTTGGGCACCGGGTTTACAAGAACCACGATCCTCGCGCGACCGTGATGAAGCAATCAGCCGATGAGGTTCTGGATTTGCTGGGCGTTGAGAACAACCCTGTCTTGCAAGTCGCCAAAGAGCTTGAACGCGCAGCCCTTGCCGATCCCTATTTTGGTGAAAAAAAGCTGTTTCCGAACGTGGATTTCTACTCGGGGATCATTCTTGAAGCGATGGGCTTCCCGACATCCATGTTCACCCCCATTTTTGCCCTGTCGCGCACCGTTGGTTGGATTTCGCAGTGGAAAGAGATGTTGGTCGATCCGGCCCAGAAAATCGGCCGACCGCGCCAACTTTACACCGGGGCGACGCTGCGCGACTACGTGGAGGTGGAAAATCGCTAAGACGTTGTGACCATC
Organism: Dinoroseobacter sp.; assembly: GCA_042096155.1. GTDB lineage: Bacteria > Pseudomonadota > Alphaproteobacteria > Rhodobacterales > Rhodobacteraceae > Dinoroseobacter. The sequence continues at coordinate 34,832 of JBELMC010000017.1, read as the reverse complement.
TGGCCCATTGGGGCGCCTCTGGGATCAGGCGCCCCTTGAAGTTGAAGCAATCCGCCTTTTGATCTGTGATCTTCAATTATATCTCTTGTGACAACCGCCCGGCTTGACCGCCCGGCGCGCTCGGGGGCTACTCTGCCGCGACGCGTTTGGCCCCGAGAATTGGCTTGAGATAATGACCCGTGTGGCTTTCTGCGACCTGTGCCACCTGTTCGGGCGTGCCTGTGGCCACAACTTGACCGCCGCCATCGCCCCCTTCTGGTCCGATATCGATGATCCAATCCGCTGTCTTGACCACGTCAAGATTGTGTTCAATCACCACCACTGTGTTGCCAGCGTCCACCAATTCATGAAGCACTTCCAACAGCTTACGAACGTCTTCAAAGTGAAGACCTGTCGTTGGTTCGTCTAGAATATACAAGGTCCGCCCGGTGGATCGCTTGGCCAGTTCCTTGCTGAGTTTGACGCGCTGTGCCTCACCGCCCGACAATGTGGTCGCCTGCTGACCCACCTTGATATAGCCCAAGCCAACCCGCATCAGCGCATCCATCTTTTCGCGAATAGAGGGCACGGCCTGAAAAAAACTTTGGGCATCTTCAACGGTCATATCAAGAACATCTGCAATGCTTTTGCCCTTGAACTTGATTTCGAGCGTCTCTCGGTTGTAGCGCGCCCCTTTACAGGTTTCGCATTCCACATACACGTCCGGCAGAAAATGCATTTCAATCTTGATCACGCCATCGCCTTGACAGGCCTCACAGCGGCCACCTTTGACGTTAAAGCTGAACCGTCCAGGTTTGTACCCACGGGCCTTGGCTTCTGGCAAACCGGCGAACCATTCGCGGATCGGCGTGAATGCGCCGGTGTAAGTGGCAGGGTTTGACCGCGGCGTCCGACCGATCGGGCGTTGGTCGATGTCAATCACCTTGTCGAGATGTTCCAACCCCTTGATCGTTTCGCAGGGTGCGGGGGTCTGACGCGCGCCGTTCAGGGCCATCGAAGCCGTTTTGAACAATGTTTCGATCGTCAAAGTGGATTTGCCGCCCCCTGAAACGCCGGTCACGCACACGAATTTTGCCAGTGGAAAATCAACCGAGACGTCCTTGAGGTTATTGCCGACGGCTTTAACAACACGCAGCTTCTTGTTGTTGCCGCTGCGGCGCACATCCGGCACGGCGATTTCGCGTCGACCAGACAGATAGTCCCCTGTCACCGATATGGGGTTGGCTATGATCTCCTCTGGTGTGCCTTTGGCGACAACCTGACCGCCGTGGACACCGGCACCTGGGCCGATATCGAACACATAATCTGCCTCGCGAACCGCCTCTTCGTCATGCTCCACCACAATCACAGTGTTGCCTTGATCCCGCAGGTTTTTCAGCGTGGTCAACAATCGGTCGTTATCGCGCTGGTGTAACCCGATCGACGGTTCATCGAGGACATACAACACCCCGGTCAAACCCGATCCAATCTGACTGGCCAGACGGATGCGCTGGCTCTCCCCACCCGAGAGCGTTCCCGCGTTTCGGCTCAGGGTCAGATAATCCAGCCCGACATTGTTCAGAAACCCAAGGCGCTCGCGGATCTCTTTGAGGATCGCATGAGCAATTTCATTCTTCTGTGCGCTCAGGGTCTCGGGCACGGATGCACACCAGTCTGCCGCTTCGCGGATGCTCATTTGGACCAATTGTCCAATATGAAGACCCGCGATCTTGACGGCCAAAGCCTCGGGCCGCAGGCGGTACCCATCACATGACTTGCATGCCCTATTGTTTTGATACCGCTCGAATTCCTCGCGAATCCAATTGCTGTCCGTCTCGCGGTAGCGGCGCTCCATATTGGGAATGACCCCTTCAAAGACCCGCGTCACCTGATAGACGCGGCCCCCCTCATCATAGCGAAACGGAATTTCTTCATCGCCGGATCCGTACAGCATCACCTGCTGGACATGAGGTGGCAAATCTTTCCAAGGTGACCTTTTGTCAAATTCATAGTGATTTGCAATCGAATCAATGGTTTGCAGGAAATACGGCGATTTGCCTTTGCGCCACGGCGCCAGCGCCCCCTCGGCCAGTTTCAGGGTGTGATCCGGGACCACCAGACGTTCATCGAAGAACAGCTCCACCCCCAATCCGTCGCAATCCGGACAAGCGCCGAACGGCGCGTTAAACGAAAACAGACGTGGTTCGATTTCCGGAATGGTAAAGCCACTGACCGGACAGGCAAATTTTTCTGAAAATGTAAATCGTTCAGGATCCGGGGTCTGACCGTCGTCAGACGGGGTTGGCGCGGTTTCCAAAACGGCAATACCATCGGCCAGATCGAGCGCTGTTCGCAATGAATCCGCCAGGCGTGTTTGCAAGCCCTCGCGCACCACGATCCGGTCGACCACCACGTCGATATCGTGGCGAAACTTTTTATCAAGGCTCGGCGGTTCATCGAGATCGTAAAACGCACCGTCAACCTTCACCCTTTGGAAACCTTGTTTGCGAAGTTCGAGGAATTCCTTGCGATATTCTCCCTTACGGTCGCGAATGATCGGCGCGAGCAAATACCCGCGTGTGCCCTCAGGCAAGTTCATCACACGATCGACCATATCCTGAACCTGCTGGGCTTCGATCGGCAGCCCAGTGGCCGGGCTGTAAGGAGTGCCCACACGCGCGAACAACAGACGCATGTAGTCATAGATTTCGGTCACGGTGCCAACAGTGGATCTGGGGTTCTTTGATGTTGTCTTCTGCTCGATACTGATCGCGGGGCTTAGACCGGAAATGTGATCAACATCAGGCTTCTGCATCATATCCAGGAATTGGCGCGCATAGGCGCTGAGGCTCTCGACATAGCGGCGCTGGCCTTCGGCATAGATTGTATCGAACGCAAGGCTGGATTTTCCCGAGCCCGAAAGTCCAGTGATCACCACAAGCTGATCACGCGGAATGTCGACATCTACGGATTTAAGATTATGCTCGCGCGCGCCGCGCACTTCGATAAACTTTTGCTCTGACATGGCTCACCCTCTGACGTTGGCTAGGATGTAAGCGTCCCGGCGCAAGAGTCCATGAAAACGATGAAACATCCATCGAACACTGGCGCCTTAATCGCCCACGGCCCCCCGTGCAGCTGTGGCTTTCGGCCAAAGCCAAATCAATGCCAAAAGGCCCAGAGCGCAAAACAGCACCGCCACTCCGGCCACGGCGGGTAAGTTCCCCCACACCAAGGCGGCAACGAAAATCGGCGTGCCGGTCGATGTGCCGACATTGCCGCATTGCGCGATCGCGCCGGTTGCGCGGGCGCGATCAGCAAGCGTGTGGTTGAAATAGGGGATGGTTGCGAAACAGCCCCCTGGAATAAGGCCCGCCGCGAAAAACAACATGCTGGCATTGACAAAATTTGGCATGCTCTGGAGCAAGATCATCGCGCCCGCAGTGAGCCCAAATCCAACAATCGAAATCAACGGCGGCGCAAAATGGCGGGCCAAAAATCCCGCCCCAAAGGTCCCAACCAGCGAAATCAGCGGCAACACAACGAGGCTCTCCAAGGGCAGATCCAAGGCCCCCGGCAGCACCGCCACCAACGCGATATACAGCACGGTGTAGAACACAAATCCCGCGCCCGCGATGGCACTGCGCGGGTCGGTATAGATCTGCAAATGCTCGGTCACAAAAGGTGCCACAGGCTTCGTGCTGCGGGGCTGTTCCGGGACCCAACGCCAAAGCGCGACGGCCACCACCGCCATGCCAAAACCGTGGACCTGGAACACCGCCGGTAAACCGCCAAAAGAAAGGACCAATGGCAAAAGTCCCGCCATCAGAGCCAATGCAACGCCAAAAAAACTGGCCCAAATGCCCATCACAACAGGCCTGTCACGATCACTTGAGAGACCAGCCATCAGCGTTGGCGCGGCAATGACAATCGCCAGATGCGAAAATCCTTCCAGGATTCGAAGGCCCAACATAATCGGCGCCGCAGGAAGTATCGACTGGATCAGAGACAAGACCGCACCGCCCCCCACCGCCATCAGCAAGGCGCGGCGCAACCCGAAGCGTGCAATATGCCCCCCCGCGACAGCGCCAAAGACAATTCCAACCAAGCCCACACTCGACACCAGCAGGCTGGCGATCCCACCATATGCCAAGACAGCCAGCTCAAGGGTCAACGTCAACTTGCCAAACTGAGCGGCGGCAAAAAGCCCGGCAAGCAACAACAGCATAATCAAAGGCCAGGGGGTACGAACGGATGGCATATCGCGACCCTGTGCCTCGGTCGTCAGCGTGTCAATTGGACAATGACAGCGTCTGGCCAGTCAAAACCGACAGGTCCACATGAACAGCACATCATGTCCGAAATGGTGGCGTCGTCGAAGCGGGACCTTCTTTCAGAAGATCCGCGATCACAGAGGCATAGCCCACTGTCGTATAAAACAGACAGCCGCTTTGTCGCGGTCATATCCCCATTCGGCAAAGACCAAACAAAGCACACCGTCCAAAGCACGCCGTTCAAAGCGCAGAGTGTATCTGCGCGGCATAAATTGTTAACAATGATCACATGTGGATTGTGCGACCATAGGCATCAAGCACCGACTCGTGCATCATTTCTGATAGGGTCGGATGCGGGAAAACGGTTTCCATCAGATCTTGTTCGGTGGTCTCCAGAGCCCGGCCCACGACATAGCCCTGAATCAGTTCGGTGACCTCGGCGCCGATCATATGCGCCCCCAATAACTCACCGGTCGCCGCGTCAAATACGGTTTTGATCATGCCTTCGGGCTCACCCAACGCAATGGCTTTGCCGTTGCCGATGAACGGGAATCGCCCCACGTTGATCTTGTAGCCTTTTTCTTTGGCTTGGGCTTCTGTGAACCCAACACTGGCGACCTGCGGGTGGCAATAGGTGCACCCCGCGATCGACCCCGGCTTGATCGGATGGGCGGTCTGGCCCGCGATCAACTCAGCGACCATGACACCTTCATGGCTGGCTTTGTGCGCCAACCAAGGTGCACCGGCAATGTCGCCAATGGCGTAGAGCCCGTCCACACCGGTGCGACAATATTCATCCGTGACCACATGGCTGCGATCGATGGTGACACCAGCCTCTTCCAGCCCGAGCCCTTCGACATTGCCCACGATCCCCACGGCCGAAATCACTGTGTCAAACAAGTGTTTTTCAACTTTGCCTCCCACTTCGATATGGGCGGTCACTTTGCCCCTGGCCCGGTCAAGTTGCCGAACCATGGCCTTTTCCATGATCTTCATACCCTGTTTGACAAAGCTTTTCTTGGCAAAGGCCGAAATTTCAGCATCCTCCACCGGCAGCACACGGTCCATCACTTCGACGACAGTCGTCTCGGCGCCCAGCGTGTTGTAGAAGCTGGCAAATTCGATGCCGATCGCGCCCGATCCAATAACCAGCAGTTTCTTGGGGCATGCGCGGCGGGCGCAGCGCATGTTTGTAGGTCCAAACCAGATCGCCATCTGCCTCAAGGCCTGGCAATTCGCGCGCCCGCGCCCCGGTGGCGACAACAATTGACTTGGCGGTCAGCTCTTCCATGCCTTTTTCGGTGGTGACCGCAACCGTACCTTTGCCGGTGATTTTTGCCGTCCCCATCACCACATTCACTTTGTTTTTCTTGAACAAATGGCCGATACCACCCGAAAGTTGCTTTGCAACCCCGCGTGATCGGGCGACCACCGCATCCAGATCATAATCGATCTTCTCGGCACGCAATCCAAAATCCTTGGCGCGTTGCATCAGGTGGAACACCTCCGACGAGCGCAGCATGGCTTTGGTTGGGATACACCCCCAATTCAGGCAAATACCGCCAAGATGCTCCCGCTCTATGCACAGCACATTCAGCCCCAGCTGCGCGCCACGGATCGCGGCCACATAGCCGCCGGGACCAGCGCCAATTACAATCATATCATAGGATTTCGCAGCCATAGGATCCTCTGTTTCAATCAGTTGACAAGCGGGGCCATCCATCGCACGCCCCAAGTTGGTTTACCTTTAAACCATCTCTAAACCTTTGGGCAACAGGACGCCGGGTCGCATGGCGCAGCGGGATGCGGTTATGCGTACAGCACATGCGATCGACAAATGGTTTAAAATTTAGCGCAGATTTGCGCCTTCGCGCTGATGGTTTTTGAACCCAATCCATGCCAATCAGCCGTCAGCTTGGCGCGATGCCAAATCTGCGCAGCGTGTGCCCGTAACCGCCCAGCTCAAGATAGCTGGTTTCGTCGACACGCGAACGGCGACCCAAGGCTGCGTTGCGGTTAGGAAACCGACCAAACGCACGGATCACCGCGCGGTGGGCGCGGGCGTGGGGCAGAATGTTGTGTTGAATTTCCGGCATTCGCATCAGCACCAGACGGACCATTCGGTCTTGGTCGGCCAGAAATTCCGAGTGCATCAAAGGCATGTAAATGAACTGGCGCTCGGGTTCAGGGATGCAAGTGTCCCAGCCTTTTTGGATTGTCGTCTTGGCCACTGCGCGGGCCTGGGCATCGGTTGCGAAGCTCGCAGCCATCCCTCGAAACATGTTACGCGGAAATTGATCCAACACAATCAGCAAAGCCAGCGTCATCCGGGGCGTTCTGGTCCAGCTGCGCAGCAGGCCCGCTTTGGCGGCCTGCCATGTCGACAAGAACTGGGTTCGGATTACGGCGTCAAATGCCGGGTCTGAGCGGTACCAGGAATGCGGACCGCTCCCAAGCCAGAAGTCCAAAACCGCATCCGAATGGGCCGATGCGGTGTTTGAATTGGGCCGTAAATCTCGGGCGGTCTGGGGGATCGCAGACATCGGATCGTCCTGCTTGTTTGGTGTTGCTGACATCTTGTCTGTCACCCTAGCAGAAACCCAACACAGCCCGCACAGCGAAAATTTCAGCCAAACAGGCCTGTGGCAGGTCGGTCAAGATCGGGATCATGTGCAGCATCTATGCTGTCCGCCTCGTTGGCTTCGGCGTCTTCGATCCAAAGCTCTTGGGCAAATTCCAGCGCCACGGGGGTCGCCGATGGCAAGATCGGTTGATACAGGCCAGTTTCTTCGACATCTGGCGCACTGCGCTGCGTCATCCGGAACAAACCATAACCGGCGAGCATAGCCATCAAAACAGCAATAAACAAAAAGAAGGCCTGTGGACCCAAAGCGCTCATCATCCAACCGATAATCAGCGGGCCAATGATCGCGCCAGTGCCATTGATCGCCACCAAACGGCCAGACGCCGCCGCCATATCCTCATTGTCGAGATAGTCATTGGTGTATGCCAGCAACAAGGCGTAAAGCGGATTGGCCATACCCCCGATGATGAACGCGATCACCAGCAAACCCGGAACGCCCCCGATTCCGGTCATCGCAATCAGTGAGGCCCCTGACGCGACGCAAGAGACCAAAACGATCAAGCTGCGTCGGTTGAACCGGTCCGAAAGCCAGCCAATCGGAAGCTGAAGGATCAGACCACCGGTATAAATCATCGATACGAAAAACGACAATTGGGTCACGCTCAGATCGATGGCCGTGGCATAGACCGCCGCCATCCCGAACAATGCCGAAAACACTCCGCCCAACAGGCCGATCCCGATACAGCCCAAAGGCGATACTTTGTAGATCTCGGCAAAGCTGAGCGGTTTTGTGCTCTCAAATGACGGCGTCGGGCTGACCGAAAGCAACATCGGCAAGAACGCCAAAGACACAAGCACCGAGGGCACAATGAACAACACAAAGCCGGACGGATCGCCCAGTGCCAGGATCATCTGTGCGGCGACAATACCGACCATCTGGACGATCAGATAAATCGACAGCGCCTGTCCGCGCGTGTCGTTGCTGGTTGAATTGTTCAGCCAGCTCTCGGCGGTGACATAAACGCCAGAAAAACAAAACCCAATCACGACACGCAGCAAAGACCATGCGATTGGATCTGCGAATGTCGGGAACAAGATCAGGGCCGCAGAAATCATCGAGCCGAGCGCTGCAAACACGCGCACATGGCCCACTCGGCGAATCATTTCTGGCGCCAAGCGGGAGCCGAACAAAAATCCCACGAAATAGCCCGACATCACGATCGACAACGCGCCGGTGGAAAACCCTTCGATGTCGCCGCGGACGCCCAAAAGCGAGCCTTGCAGCCCGTTTCCAACCATCAAAAGCATCATTCCAAGCAAAATGGCCCAGCTGGACCCAAAAACACTGATCATTGCGCGGGCCTTTCAAAGCCAGAAATTTTCCCCGTTTTAGCGCGGCAAAGCGCGCGGCGGTCTAGGGGGGAAACGACGCAAAAGAGTCGCGTTTGGACATGGCGGCTTTGCGCGCCTAACCTGGCATCAAGAGCGAGCTGTCGCCATACGAAAAGAACCGGTAGCCCTGCGCGATCGCATGAGCATAGATCTGATCGATGTGGTCTTGGCCCATCAGCGCCGAGACCAGCATCATCAGGGTTGATCGGGGAAGATGGAAGTTGGTCATCAGCGCGTCAGCGATCTTAAACCGGTATCCCGGGTAAATGAATATATCCGTTTTGCCCTGCCACGCGGCCAGGGTGCCGTCGGTGCAAGTCGCGCTTTCGATCAGACGCAAAGCCGTCGTGCCGACGGGGATAATCCGGCGGCCTGCGGTCCGAGTGGCGTTGATCTCGGCTGCGGCTTGGGCAGTGATCCGTCCCCATTCCGCATGCATTTTATGGCGGGTCACGTCGGTGACCTTGACCGGCAGGAAGGTCCCTGCGCCAACATGCAAGGTCACCTGGCTGATTTGAACCCCGCGCGCCGTCAAAGCGGCCAGCAACGCCTCATCAAAATGCAACGATGCAGTGGGCGCCGCAACCGCGCCTGGCGCTTTGGCAAACACGGTTTGATAATCGTCTTGATCTTGGATGTCGGCCGGACGTTTGGCGGCAATATAGGGCGGCAATGGCATTGCGCCGGCCTGGTTTAAGGCATGCTGGAAGGCATCACCCGTCAAGTTGAACCGAAGCACAGCGCGGTCGTTTGGCTTTGCAATCACTTGGGCGGCCAGGCCTGCGTCGAACATCAGCGCATCACCGGGTTGAAGCTTGCGCAGCGGCTTTGCCATCGCGTGCCAGTCGCCATTGGCGGCAGGCTCCATCAGCGTGATTTCGATCTTGGCCCGCAGCCCGTCCCGGTCGCGCTCGCCAAAAAGCCGCGCGGGAATAACCCGCGTGTTGTTCAACACCAGCCGGTCGCCAACCGCGAGTATTTCCGGCAGGTCATAAACATGTCGGTCTGAAATTGTTCCGCCAACCGCGAGAAGCATCCGCGCGGACGAGCGCGGCTTGACAGGCCGCGTGGCAATCAGGCTTTCGGGGAGCTCAAAATCGAAATCATCTACATCCACGGCGCACTCCATCGCGGGGTTTGGGCGGCAGCTGACCTTTGACGTCGCACTTGTCAAGCGGGGGGGGCATGCTCAAAATTGCGTTGCCAGGCCGCAGGCTTGGGCAGCAGCAGCCTGCAGATGCCAACAGGCGGGGCAATGGGTTGGGATCAGCACTGCGGCGCGCCTTGTAAAAATGACCGGGTTCCGACGCGGCGGTCGTGATTGGAAAACAGGGGCGCTGAGTGTACCAAGACCATGGCTGGTGCTTTTCCATCGCCGGTTTGATCAGCTCCTTTGGAAGCGCCAGGGGCCGCCGGGGCAATGTCTGCTCTGGAAATACGTTTAGTCCAGCACGGGCGGTTCGCGGCGAAAAATGTCGCGAAACACGCCAGGGGTCAGGATAGACAGCGGGTTCACTTCGGTGTTCGGGCGCTGCATCGGACCAGACAGCCGATAAGAAAAACCAAACAGGCCTTCGCCGCGCCGGGCAAATAACGCGCCACCGATCCCGTTGAGAATATTGAGCGGCGAGACCACCCCTTGCAGATCCATCACCCCGCGCTCAGGCGAAATCAGCCCCTCAAAGGTAATGCCCATGGACGGGCCATTGGCACGCCCGTCCCGCAGCGCGAACCCCTTTGGCGAAATCGTCAGCTCGGTCGATGTTTCCGTAAAGCTCAATCCGCCATTGCCCATTTGTTCGACAATACCCACCACGCTGATCGCGCTGAGCAAGCCCGCCAGGGCGGGGGCATTTTCCACCACCAGGTTCTCGATGGTCAACAAACCATCCCACGTATTGGAGACAGCCCCGCCCGAGCGCGAGCGCATGACCAGTTCAAGCGCACCGCCGCGCCCAGTGCGCAGCACGCCCATCGCGGCCAGTGCCGCACCCGCATCGGACGCTTTCACCCGCAGCCCGGTCCGGCCTTGATTGACCGCCAAGGCCGCCGTGATCGGAGTTTCGTCGTTGATCCGGCCGCTAAAGCGGCCCTCAAGCACGGGCCCGCCCGCAATCTCTCCACGCAGTTCTGTCACCTGGATCGCATCCGCCAGCTGCAACCTGTCAAGCGCAACCGTGATCGGGCCCCAGGCGGTTGCTGCTTGATCTGTCGGCACGCTGCGATTTGAAAAACCGCGCAGATCGAGCCGCCCGCCGCGCAGCGCCAATGCAGGGGGGCGATCGGGCCCACGCCCCGTAAAAATCGCCGAGACATCGAGCCAATCATCCAGTTTGACCTGGTCAAAAATGGCAACCTCCAAGCTTGCGTCCGCGTTCAACCACACAGAACCACTCGCCTGGAGCCCTGCGCCATCGAGGCTGAGGCTTGTGATCTGAACAGGGTTGCTCAATGTCATATCCAAAGCCAGATCGGCCGAAAGGTCGGGCGGTTTGATCCATCCCAAGGACGGGACTGACAGAGCCACCCCTTCCAGCGACGATCTGAGCCGCAAATTTGGCGGCGCTTGGGGGCGGATATCTAATTCGAAACGGGCAGGCGCACGGCCCGAAACCTCAAGCGCGCTGTTCGAAACGCCAAATTTGGCCAGCGCATCGGCCGACAAATCAAGCGTGCCAGACAGCGCCACACCTTGGGACGCCTCCGGACCCACAGGGCTGGTCAGCTGGATCTTGGCTGGCACGCCTTGGACCTGTACACCGCCGGTGACGGCAAGCTCTTGTGGAGAGGCTGCAACCTGAAGACGGGCCGCTCGCAGCTCACGGCCTTGTAACAGCATATCGCCCACGACCTGCTGCAAACTGCCCTGAGCGTTCCATTTGATGTCCTCCGCAGAACCGCCTTTCACCATCGGAAAGGCGATATCAGCGGCAAATTCCGCTCGTCCTGTTATCGGGAGTGTGTCCAGCGGCATGTTCACCGGTGCGCGCGTTAACAACGCAAAGGCCCCACCTATCGGACCATCAATTTGCAAAGCGACCCGGCCTTGCCGCTGTTTGATCTGGGTGTTTTCGACCCAGAACACAGAACCATCTGCGGCCAGCGCTGCACCTTCGGCGACAATCGTACCCTGATCTATGCTCAGCGCGAATCGCGTTCCGTTCAGGCTGAAAAAGCCAGATGCCTCGGTCATATCCGGCATATCAGGCAGGAATGTCAGCCGCGCGTCGCGATATCCGCCGCTGAGCGCAACATTCAGACGGCGGCCCGGATTGCGGCGGACGGCGAAGTCCAGCCGGTCAATGGTGGCCTCCGCCAGGTTGTCGTGCAGCCACTGCCGGGTTTTCCTGGCGATCGCCAGCGGCCACAAGGTCAACCCATCCGCAAACTGAAATTGCTGCAGTGCGCCGTCAAGTGCGATGAGCGCTCCGGCATCCGTGGGCGTGACCCGCCCCGAGAGCCTGGCTTGCAGGCCGTCGGTTTTTGCAATGACACTGCCAAGATCCAACTGACCGGTGTTCAAATTGTACCGCAGATCGGCAAGAACCTGATCCAGATGGACCGGTCCTGGCAAAGCCAATAAGCTGTCGACGGGCAAATCCAGCGCAAGATCTGTGATTTGCAGCTGCGCCACCGCGGCCAGGTCAGCAAATGGCGCCTGAGTGATCACGCCAGTGCGGTTCGCATAGGTGTCTGACCGCTCGGCCAGAACAACAGATACCGTCCCCACCATATCAAAGCTGGCCGACGCACTGCGCAGCTCAAGACTTTCGAGCACCAGGGTTTCGGATCGTGGATCAAGCTGCACATAGGCTTTCACGCGCTCCAGGGCAGTTTCTCGACCCGAAACGGTAACGCGCCCTGCGCCAAGGGCGACCGTACCCGACAAGGCCGACACCACCCCCTGATCATCGAGGCCGCCGCGCAACGCCACTGATAAAGGGGCATCCACGACGCCCAAACCCGCAAGATCAGGACTTTGGGCGGCGATCAACCGGGGCGAGATATCGTGGATCATGAGATCCAGCTCAGCGGCACGGCTGACCCCGTCTGTGCGCAAAGCCGCCCGGATCTGAGACGCCCCCCAGCGGCTATTTTGACGCGGATCCAAGCGCGCACCTGCCCCGTTAGGATCTTGCAGCGCAACCGACAAACTGGCCTCCAGCCCACTGTTTGAACGGGTCAGATCAAACGCCCCATTGACCAGTCCGAAAGCGCGGCCTGCGCGCGGATCACGGATCCGTAAGGTCAGATCGGACAGCGAAAACACCTCAAGTGCGGCCAATCGCTTTTGGCTCATTGTGTCGTTCATCCAGGCAACGATATCACCCAGACCAGCAAATGCAGGCAGCGGGGCATCGTCGCCCAGGCTGATCAGGAACGAACCATCCGTTGCGCGCGCCACTGCGATCGTCAGCCCGTTCAGCGACACTTGCGACGGTTGGATACGCCCGAATACGACCCCCTGGCGATGCAGCGCAGTGACCACTTGCGGCACCCGCGCGATCTGGCGGCCATCCCGGTCGATCAGGGACACATCCTGCATGGCCACTGATGGACGGCCCGTTGTGCTCAGCCGCAGCCGTGTTGTGCCAATGCGAATTTTTGCGCCAGGCGGCAAGCTGGCACTGAGCCCCAATGCCACTTGGTCGCGCGCAAAGGCGGGCAGCTCAATGCCATTGGGACGCAGCATCAACGCGGCAAGTCCAACAGGCACAGCCAAGACCAAAATCAACGCAAAAAGCATGACCCGCCGCGTGCGACCCCGTCGCGCCACAGGTTTTGGCGCGCCCGCAGTCACATCGTGCCGATCTGTCGCTTCGTCTGACACGCCGCTTTGATCCATCTGTTTGAGCTTTTTTTCCCGCTGCACTTTAACTCGGTCGCATGTCGCCTATCGTTACACCATTGGTTGTTCAACACTCAGAGGATCCCATGATAGAGATCGGCCAAACTGCTCCGACTGTCTCTTTGCCACGCGATGGCGGCACCACCTTAACGTTAACAGACCTTCAGCCCAAGGCGGTCGTTTTGTATTTCTATCCCAAAGACGACACCCCCGGTTGCACCAAAGAGTCCATATCCTTCACCGCATTGGCAGCCGATTTCGAAGCTGCTGATGCAATTGTGATCGGGATCTCGAAAGACAGCGTGAAAAAACACGACAAATTCATCGCCAAGCACGATTTGGGGATCGCCCTGTTGTCAGATGAAGAGGGTGACATTTGCGAACAATTCGGCGTTTGGGTGGAAAAATCGATGTATGGCAAGACCTATATGGGGATCGAACGGGCGACCTTTTTGATCGATGGCAGTGGGATTGTGCGTCAGATTTGGCGCAAGGTCAAAGTGCCTGGCCACGCCGAGGCGGTGCTAGAGGCGGCAAAAGACCTGACATGATACCCGCCGATCAGCTGCCCGATACCTTGGCAGGCTGCGCGGTGGCGGTGCTCACATGCAATGAGGCCGGGCGCAAAGTGGCCCTGACCCAAGCTGCGGCGGCCAAATGGCGGGATGCGATCAGCGGTGGAACACCGATGACAATCGGGGATGCGCGGCCACCGCTGCGGCCTGCGCGCCCTGCCCAGCCCGTGCAGCTCGACCCGCGCGACGTTCCCAAACGCAAACCAGGTACGCCACAAGGCCGTGCCGCGATCATCCATGCCGTTGCACATATCGAGCTCAACGCAATTGATCTGCATTGGGATATCATCGCCCGGTTTACGGATATAAAATTCCCTTTGGGATTTTATGATGACTGGGTCAGCGCGGCAGATGACGAAGCAAAACATTTCAATCTTTTGCAGGCCTGTCTTGAGGCCAAAAACAGCCATTACGGTGCGCTGCCCGCCCATGCCGGGATGTGGCGGGCCGCCGAAGACACTGCCGACGACCTTATGGGGCGGCTTGCTGTTGTTCCCATGGTGCTGGAGGCGCGCGGCTTGGATGTGACCCCACAGATGTTGGAGCTGTTTGAAAAATTCGGCGAAAAAGACGCTGTTGACGCCCTGCGTGTCATTTATGCCGAAGAGGTGGCCCATGTCGCTTACGGATCAAAATGGTTCCATTTTCTATGTGGCCGACATGAACTCGATCCCAAAGAGACTTTCCACGCCTTGGTAAAACGCTATTTCCACGGCACGTTGAAACCACCTTTTAACAGCGAAAAGCGCGCCGATGCTGGTCTGCCGCCAGATTTTTACTGGCCCTTGGCCGACGCGCCGCGAATGGGCAAAAATCCGCTTACTTGACCGCAAGACATCACGTATAATCCATGCCATCTTGCGCCTTTCTGGCTGTGGCTCTTGAGCTGTGCGACTAAAATTGTTGCGAGACGCGCGACAGTGCCATAGGACTTCGTTAACGTTAAAAAACCCCGGGCGCCAAAGGCCGTCATGTGGAGATGGGACAAAGGAAAGCCAGGCCGGATGGTCAATCGTTGGATCGCTTGGGCACGTAAAACATTCCCCGAACAACGTCTGTTTCTAAAATCAGACGAAGGGACACGGTTTTTGCGGCTCTCCACGCAGACTCAAGTCGGTGTGCTTGCCACCGGTGCGGTTGTGTTGGGGTGGACGATTTTCTCGACCTCGGTGTTGTTGATGGACAGTCTGAGCAGCGGTACGGCCCGCGAACAGGCGTTGCGCGAACAAGCGGTGTATGGCGTGCGGCTCAACGCGCTGAGCCAAGAACGTGATACGCGGATCGACGAAGCCCGGATGGCACAAGAACGGTTTTACATCGCGATGGAGCAGATCTCGCAGATGCAAGAGCGGCTTTTGAAATCCGAGGATCGCCGCACGGAGCTGGAAACCGGCATCGATGCCATCCACGCGACGTTACGCACCGTGATAAAAGAACGTGACGAGGCCAATGCGCAGGCGCAGCAGGCTGTGGCCGAACTGGAGGCCGCGACCGGCACCACCAATACGCAAACCGGAATGTTGGCGGCACAAACCGCAACGATTGAAGCGCTGGCCGATCGGCTTCTGAGCACCGCAGAGGGCCGCGACGGTCATGCCCTTGATGCACAGACCGCCGAAGCCGAGATCGAAGAGCTGGTGTTTGCAGCACGGCTTTCTGCCGAACGAAATGAGCGGATTTTCCAAAAGCTGGAGGAAGCGGCCAGTGTCTCGTTAGAGCCACTGCAGGGCGTATTTGAGCAGGCCGGCCTGCCGACGGCGCGCATTCTCGAAGAAGTGCGCAACGGATATAACGGACAGGGGGGGCCTCTTGTGCCTTTTTCAGTGTCGACCAAAACGCCAAACGGCGAGGATGTGGTCGACCCGGTCGCGCAGCGCGCCAATGGCATTATTCGTCAGTTGGATGAGGTCAACACCTACCGAATGGCCGTCGAAATGAGCCCGTTATACCACCCCGTTCAAGCCCCGTATCGGTTCACCTCGCCGTTTGGATACCGCCGTGATCCCAAGACTGGCGGGCGCCGGATGCACAATGGCGCGGATTTTGCCGCCCCCTACGGCACTCCGATATACGCGGCCGCCGATGGTGTTGTGACCAAAGCAGGGTGGGGCAGCGGGTATGGCCGGATGGTCAAGGTGCGCCATGCATTTGGGATCGACACTTGGTATGCGCATCTGACCCGCGTTCGCGTATCTGTCGGCCAAAGGGTCTCGCAAGGCGATCGGATCGGTGATATGGGAAATACCGGCCGGTCCACCGGCGTGCACCTTCACTATGAGGTCCGCAGGGACGGCAAACCTCGGAATCCAATGAACTTTATCAGGGCAGGACAAAATGTTTTCTAAATCACGAATCAACGAGCCTGGGCCCAAATCTGCTGGCGACCCCGAGCGTCCGCAGATGCCCGATATGCCCGTACAGCGCCCCTCCTCTGCAGGCGAGGTGCCCGGTGCGGCGTCCTCATCAGCCACATCCTCAGCCCCGCGACCCAAGGTTGCCCCGTCGGTCCTGTCATCCGACCTGATCATCCAGGGCAATTTGCGCACCTCTGGTGATATCCAGGTTGAAGGTCAAGTCGAAGGTGATATTCGTGCGCATCTGCTCACAGTCGGTGAGACCGCCGTGATCAAAGGCGAAGTGATGGCGGATGATGTCATCGTAAATGGTCGTGTGATCGGCAAAGTCCGGGGCCTGAAGGTGCGGCTGACCTCTACCGCACAGGTTCAAGGGGATATCATTCACAAGACAATCGCGATTGAATCTGGCGCGCATTTCGAAGGGTCGGTCCAACGTCAGGAAGATCCGCTGGAAAGTGGGAAGTCATCCTCGCGTGCGAATTCGTCGCCGACGCCGCGCGCCGCAAGCACGCCCCCCGCGTCAGGCTCAAAAAGCTCATCTGCAAAAACCTAACTGGTCGTTGTCAAACACCGCAAAAAAAGCCGTATCTGAAACCCCGATACGGCTTTTTTGTGCCCCAATCTCTGACGTTTGGCCGGACATGTTCGACCAGACGCGCCAGACAGAACATGTTTTCGACCCAAAACAATCGCCAAACCGATCTTGGCCCTCGGGCACAAGACCGGGCGGGCCAGTGTCGCTGAACCATTCACCGCGGCTGGTCAGGGTATCCATTTGGTCAAGACGGACCACATCAAAGCCTCTTGCAGCGTTAATCCGACCCAAACAGCGTTTTTGCATCGAGGCTCAGGCTAGAACCCTTCGATTTGGGGCCGCGACATCAACAGAAATGCTGCGTCCTTGAGCAGACTTTCGCAGGGTTTTCTGGCCTGACTGTCCAATAAACCATGTGGTGCCTGCTGATCTCGTATCGCCGGTCCAAAGGCATCGTCCACGCGCAACCGAGGCAAAGCGAGACCAGGGCATTTCGCTTTCACACCATAAAACCAAAACTATGGGTACGGGTTTGGTCTGAAGACTGGTCTGATAAGTCTGCGACAGAATGGATGACCGCAGAGGAGTGTCTTGCCAAAGGCTTTATACAATCTGTCACAGACAAATTTTTGGGTAAGACATCATGAACCGGGGGCATCGCATGGATTTCTATTCAAAAGACCCTCAGCGCGGACGTGCTGTCCTCGCCCCCCTCACAAATTGAGCTTGTGATGGCACAGAGGCTCTGGACAGATATTCAAATCGGTGACATGGGCGCATGCGTGGTGCAGATGCGTGGCCCCGTACCGATTGAGGTCATCGCCAAAGACGGTTTTAGTCGGCTCGTGCTTCGGCGCGGGATTTGCCTGCGACGTCGAGCGCCAGTGTGGCCGCCATCAAGCCGTCAAGGTCCCCATCCAGCACCCCTGACGTGTCCGAGGTTTCAAAATTCGTCCGCAAATCCTTCACCATTTGATAAGGCTGCAACACATAAGACCGGATCTGGTTGCCCCAGCCCGCATCGCCTTTGTTCTCATGGGCCTCGTTGATCGCGGCATTCCGACGGTCAAGCTCCATCTGGTATAGCCTTGATTTGAGGGCCTTCATTGCAATATCACGATTTTGATGTTGGGATTTTTCAGAACTGGTCACCACGATCCCCGTTGGCGTATGAGTGATCCGCACCGCCGAATCTGTGGTGTTCACATGCTGCCCGCCTGCCCCTGAGGACCGATAGGTATCAATGCGGATATCGGCGGGATTGACCTCGATATCGATATTGTCATCGACCACTGGGTAGATCCAGACGGAGCTGAACGAGGTATGTCGGCGCGCCGCTGAATCATAGGGCGAAATTCGCACCAGGCGGTGCACGCCGCTTTCTGATTTGAGCCAGCCATAGGCGTTATGGCCACTGATCTTGTAGGTCACCGATTTGATGCCCACCTCTTCGCCCGGTGTCTCGGATTGCGCTTCGACCTTATAGCCCTTTTTCTCGGCCCAGCGGACATACATGCGCGCCAGCATGCTTGCCCAGTCGCAGCTTTCCGTCCCACCCGCGCCGGAATGAACCTCAAGATAGGTATCATTGCTGTCGGCTTCACCGTTCAGCAGCGCTTCCAGCTCTTTTTCAGCGGCCTTTTTCAACAATGCGCTCAGGGCCGCTTCTGCCTCCGAGACGATCTCGTCATCGCCTTCCATCTCGCCCATTTCGATCAGCTCTATATTGTCGTCGAGCTCTTGCGTGATCCCGGTAAACGTTGCCATCGCATCGACCAAAGCCTGCCGCTCGCGCATCAGCTTTTGCGCTCGGTCCGGGTCGTTCCAAAGATCGGGATCCTCCGTCAGAGCGTTGAACTCTTCCAACCGGTGCCCTGCCGTCTCCCAATCCAGGCGCTGGGCCAAAAGCGCGAGGCTTTTGCGGATAGCGTCCACGTTGTTTTGAGCGTCTGCACGCATAAGGATCATCCTAATTTCTTAGCCATAGGCAAGGTTTAGCCGAGCAGGCTCAGCGGGGCAATCCCCGCCGGGCTTGCACGTTGTGGTCGAATGTGGGGGCCATATCTAAATCTAAACGGGGCGTATGGGTCGGGATCTGACCAAACATATCCAGATCCAAGACGCCATTCAGATTTCGCTGAAAATGCGTTGGCATGGCCTCAAACCGCACCCTCACGCGCGTCGCATGGCGTGCCAAATCACAAAGGCCGGCCGGGCATCGCTGATCAATACAGGCCGCCCGCCGTCAAGGACCCGTAGGTGGCCTTTTGCGGGATCACCCGCTGCTGGCCTGTCGAAGTTGTCACAGCCGTGCCAAAATCCGTCGGTTCCTCTTCGCCACGCGAGAACAAAGGCAAATTGGAGCCCATCGCAAAACCACCATCCAGAATTGTCGAAACGCCGATCACCGGATCTTCTCCTTGACGGAAATACTCTGGCACCACGTATTCTCCGATGGCGTTGTCGGACAACCGGGCCCCCGAGAACCGGTCAATATTCACAAAATTGCCCCCCGGTGGCACCCGGAAGCGACCACCACCATAGGTCTGGATCGCCAATTCCATGAATTCGTTGAACACCGGTCCGCACATGCCCCCCCCCGACGCATCGGGCATGCTGCGCGGTCGGTCATACCCGATATAGCAGCCCGCAACGATATTGGACGAAAACCCTACAAACCAGACATCTTTGGCTTCATTGGTCGTGCCGGTTTTACCCGCAACAGGCACTGGCAAGTTCACGGTGCGCGAGGCGGTGCCACGCTCGACAACGCCGCGCATCATCGAGGTCAGCTGATACGCAGTGATCGGATCAATCACGCGCTGGCGGTTCGACACCACTGAAGGTGCAATATCCGGTGCCAAACTGGCCAATTCACAATCCGGGCAGGTGCGTTTGTCATGACGGTAAATTGTCGTGCCATTGCGGTCCTGCACCCGGTCCACCAATGTCGGTTCGACCCGCTCGCCCCCATTGGCGAACATCGCGTAGGCCGCAACCATATCAAACAAGGTGGTTTCTTGTGCGCCAAGCGCATTGGCCAGAAACGGATCCATCCGGTCATAGACACCGAAATGCTCGGCATAGCGGGCGATCACCTCCATCCCAACCTCTTGGGCCAGACGCACTGTCATCAGATTGCGCGATCGCTCGATCCCGGTGCGCAGAGTGGTCGGCCCATAGAACTGGTCGGTTGCGTTTTTCGGCCGCCAGATCGAACCGTCGCCGCTTTCGATCTCGATCGGGGCGTCGATCACCACTGTGGCCGGGGAATACCCCGAGTCGAGCGCGGCCGCATAGACCAACGGCTTGAACGAAGACCCCGGCTGACGGGTCGCCTGAGTTGCGCGATTAAAGACCGATTTGTGGTACGAGAAGCCCCCCTGCATCGCCAGAACACGGCCGGTATTCACGTCCATGGCCATGAACCCCCCTTGAACCTCCGGCACCTGACGCAAAGACCAGCGGTTGTCGACCGCGTCGTCTTTTTGCACCAGGATCACATCGCCGATATCCAGCAGATTAGACACGCGCGCCGCCCGATTGCCCAGACCGCCGCCCTCGCGTTTGGGGCGGGCCCAGTCAACATCAGCCCCGATCAAGATCTGCGCGTCCGGACCGTCGATGCCCTGAACGCCCAAGCGCGCGTCATTGCCATCAAGATCCAACACCACGGCCACGCGCCACCCGCTGATGTCGCGCGGCGCCTCCGCCGCCGCCAGCGCCGCCCGCCAAGCCGCTTCATCCGTGACAAGCGCAGGGTCTATAGCTGCCTCGCGGCCATGATATACACCAAGTGACCGGTCGTAAGTTTCCAAGCCCCGACGCAGCGCTTCAGAGGCTTTGGCCTGCAACACCGGATCGACCGTCGCACGAATCGTCAGACCCCCCGTAAAAAATTCTTCCTCGCCGAATTGCTGAGACAACTGACGGCGAATTTCATCCGAGAAATAATCCCGATCAGGCAGTTCGGACCGAAAGCTTTCAATCTGGCCACCTTGCACCGTGATCAGCTCGGCCGCGCGGGCCTCGGTCAAGCTGGCCGCGTCGATATAGCCGTTTTCAAACATCTCGCGCAGCACGAAATCGCGCCGATCAATCGCGCGTTCGCTTTGGCGTACGGGATGATAGTTTGACGGCGCCTTGGGCAATGCAGCAAGATAGGCGGCTTCGTGTATCTCAAGCTCGCCCAAGGGCTTGTTAAAATAAGTCTGCGCCGCTGCCGCCACGCCAAAGCTGTTCTGGCCCAAAAAGATCTCGTTGAGATACAGCTCCAGAATACGGTCCTTGGACAGCGATTCTTCCATCCGCGCGGCAAGCACGATTTCTTTTATTTTGCGCTCGGCGGAGCGCTCTCCGCCCAAAAGGAAGTTTTTCATCACCTGCTGGGTGATCGTCGACGCGCCACGCAACCGCCCGCCGCGCGCAGCGTCGATCGCCGCTGAAAGCATGCCCCGTGGATCATAGCCTTTATGGCTGTAAAAGTTCTTGTCCTCTGCACTGATGAACGCCTGTTTGACCAGATCCGGGATCTCAGCGGAGGGGGCGAACAACCGCCGCTCGCGGGCAAACTCGTCCATCAAACGCCCCTCGCCGGAATAGATGCGGCTGATCGTGGGCGGTGCGTATTGCGCCAGCTCGTCGGTATTGGGCAGGTCGCGCCCGTACATCCACAACACCGCACCGATGACCAGGGCAGCGGCAAACAACCCCAAGGTCAACGCGCTGAAAATAGCGCCGAGAAACGACAGAAAAAACCGGATCAATCGGACAACCCTTTTGTAGCGTTGCGGGTTTATAGGATACTCAGCGGGCCGGGTCAAAAGCCACATCGCCGTCGCAAGGGCGCGCAACGCCGCACAGCGGATCACAAAACTGCGAGCTTGCTTCAAACCGCGACAAAGCCGACCCCAATCCCCCCATGCCCCGATTGATCACAAACCAACACTGCGCCCGAGACACACTGCGCCCGAGACGGGGGCATTGGTGCTTCAATACCCCGGTTGTGCCCGCCGTTGGACGCCATATCAGCCCATTGTATATCAGCCCAATGTGTTGTGTCGCCTGTCGAAAACCGTGGCTCTTGGCTGGTTTCGGTCCTATTTTTTGATGGGATGTGGGCTTGTCGTTTGGGAATGGCATGACATCGGTGGGACCATCATCAGAACTTCAGCTTCAATCGGCGCCACATTGCGCGGCGATCCAGCCGCACGGCGCAGCGCCGTCTTCAGGGGCTGTGCGCAATATCTTGCTCTGCCAACAACAGTATTTTTGAGGCGGGTGCCCTGCTGTTGGGGGCAAATCGGTCCGCCCAACAGGATTACAATTTCATCCGTATTCCGGCCCTGTTTGGTCCGTAAATGTCAGTGTCATGTCCGCACGCAGCGGTCTGACAGGCCGTATTGTGGGGGTGGCGCCTTGGCCAGCCTTGTGCGGAGGATCCTGCACAAAATCATGAGACTATTGGCGCATCAAGGATTGCAATGCCGCGTCTTGCAAGGTCCAGGCGTCCAAAGCCGCCATCACACCCTCGGCGGCCTGGTCGCGCCATGCTGGGTTCAGGAGGTTTTCTAAATCCCTTTCATCGGTCAAGAAGCCCAATTCGATCAACACAGACGGGATATCAGGCGCGCGCAGCACCGCAAAATCCGCCGTAAGCCGAGGCGATTTATGCATCCCCCCCAAGGCCGCTGAAATATTGTCCACAAGGTGATCGGCCAGCCTCTCCGATCGCGGCTGGGTGTCGCGGCGCGCCAAATCCATCAGCGCTGTGGCCACAGAATCATCGACCATACCCAAATCAGCGCCCGCCAATAAATCCGCACGACTCAGCCGACCCGCCAGCAGCTCCGACGCGTTGTCAGATCCAGCGGGGCTGAGTGTGTACACCGTCGCACCCCTTGCCTGCCCGGCCTTCAAGGCATCGGCATGAAAGGACAAAAAAACATCGGCACCTGCGCGGCGGGCCAACAAGACCCGTTGCGGCAACGGCACAAATATATCAGCATTTCGCGTCAAAACGACATCGTAATTCCCCGATCTCACGAGCTTTTCACGCAGCTCTCGGACAAAACCCATCATCAGCACGGCTTCTGAATAGCCCCCGTTTAGGGCCCCGGGATCAAATCCCCCATGGCCCGGATCCAGCACCACCATCGGTTTTTGGGGGATCACGGGGGCTTTGGTTGGCAAGACATCCGGCGGGTGCGTTTGCGCGGCGAGAGTGGTGAACCGGGTTTGATCTGTTGCCGCGAGCCGAATTAAGATTTGTGCCGCACCGGACTCAGGCGCGATGTCCATCTGAGCCGTTTCAACCTCATACGGGCGGTCCAGCGTCAAGGTCAGATGGCTCCATCCCGGCTGATCCCGTCCCGTGGCCACACCACGCACATGCGCACTGGCCAGCAAGCGAGACAGCTCAACCCCCGTCCAGTCAATTTCGCGAAAGGAGATCTGCAGCCGAGGCGGGCCATCAAAAAACCGGATCCGATATGGAATCGCTTGAGAAACCGACAAATCGACCACAAAGCCCCGCCGGACATCTCGAATCGAAGACGAGTCTATATCGACCCGCGCGACGGCGCGCAGATCCTGCGCTTGCACACAGGGCAAGAATATCGTCCCGGCAAGAAGCAACACGGCACTGAGACAAAAAAACTTCAAACCCATTCCCCAACCAGCGATTTGCACGGCATTTGGTCTGATCCTACCCGATCAAAGCGCCGCCATGAAGGCCTGGATCCTCGCGATCCCTTCAACAATATCTGATGTGCTGCGCGCATATGAAAACCGAAGCGTTTCATGGCCGCGATTTGGATCGAAATCGAGCCCCGGTGTCACCGCAACCCCAGCTTCTTGTAAAATCCGAGCCGCGAAGGCGCGGCTATCTTTGGTGAAGTCTGAAACGTCGGCATAGATATAAAACGCCCCATCCGGTGGCGCAAATTGAGTGAACCCCGCCTTTTTTAGGCCCGCGATCAACAGATCGCGATTGGCGGCATAGACACGGCGCAGGTCTTCCAAGGCGTCAATGCTGTTGAGCGCACCTAACGCAGCCACCTGGCTGGCATGGGGCGCACAAATAAACATATTCTGCGCCAGTCGTTCAATTGCACGCACATGGTTTTCTGGAACAACCATCCATCCGACACGCCAGCCCGTCATGCTGAAATATTTCGAAAACGAATTGATGACATAAGCCTCGTCAGTGATTTCCAGAGCGCTCACAGCACGGGCGCCGTAATGCAGGCCGTGATAAATTTCGTCACTGATAAACGACTTATCCGCTGAGGCCTCGATCAGGCTGGACAATCCGGGGCGGTCTATCATTGTCCCTGTCGGATTATTGGGACTGGCGACAATCGCCCCTGCAACATCGGCCGAACGCAGCATGTCTGGCGTCAGGCGATGACCCTCTTGGGCCTTTGTGGCCAACCCCACCGGGAACAGCGACAAAGCCTTCAGGATCGAGCGGTAAGACGGGTATCCTGGCTCGGTCACGCCCACCCGATCTCCAGCTTCGAACAAAGCGGTGAATGCCAGCAAAAAGGCCGCCGAGGACCCTGCGGTGACAATGACCCGTGACGGATCCAGATCGATATCATAGCAGGTCGCGTACCACGCGGCGATCTGGGCCCGCAGCGCAGGAAGCCCGAGCGCGACAGTGTATCCCAATGGGTCGGACAATTGCGCCTCGACCGCCTTCAAAGCCCCTTTTGGCGCCCCCGTGCCCGGCTGACCGACCTCCATATGAATGATTGATCGGCCAGACGCTTCCGCGCGGCGCGCCGCTTCCATGACATCCATGACGATGAATGGATCGACCTCAGACCGGTTCGATAAACGCATATATGACCTCCGAAATCCTGTTTTCGTTGTTCCAAACCGCGCTCATGGCGTCAATATATGATGCGCATCACGCAGCTTTTGGCGCAAAGGGCTGGGCAGCATGGCGCACAGGCGATAAGGTTTAACCAGGATAATCTGAACCCGATAGGACATCGCCATGGCCTGGAATTTTTTGCCATTCATCACGTTGGGCGGAGCTGCCGTTTTGGTCGGTCTCGCCGCCACACAGGCCTATAAACCTGACCCGGGGCCAGAGATTGCGCCGGTCTCAACAGGGTTTCAATTCACCGATCAAAACGCGTTTCACGCCGAAGTGCGGGCCTATCTGTTGGACAACCCCGATGTGATCATGGAGGCAATAGAGATCCTCGAGGTCCGCAAGCAAGAGGCGCTGGCCATATCCGACGCCGAACGAGTTGCGTCAGTGCTGCCCGATTTACACGGCACGCCGGGCTCTTGGAGCGGCGGCAACCCAGATGGGGACATCATCTTGGTCGAGTTCATCGACTACCGCTGTGGCTATTGCCGTCGCGCCCATGACGAAATCCGCGAATTGATCGCGTCGGATGGAAATATCCGCCTGATCACCAAAGAGTTCCCGATCTTGGGCGAGGCGTCTTTGATGTCCAGTCAGTTCGCGATCGCGGTGCTGCAATTGGCAGGGGACGCGGCCTATGTCGCGGCAAATGACCAGCTGATGCGTCTGCGCAGCAATCCGGACGCGCAAACCCTCAGCCAGTTCGCCGTTGAATTGGGCCTCGATGCCACAGCGGTGTTGCAACATATGCAATCGGCCGACGTGGCCGCCGTGATCAACGCCAATCGCGTCCTTGCCGAAACGTTGGATATACGCGGCACGCCAACTTTCGTCATGAACAACCAGATGATCCGAGGATATTTGCCGCTTGACGCCATGACGGCCGCCGTCGCCGAGCTGCGCGGTTAAGCTCAGAAGCTTGGCTTGCCGGTATGTTTGCGCAACCGCGACGGCGTCGACTTCTTACGGTTTTTATAGGGGTTGGCATCGCCCTGGCCTCGGAAGGTCAGACGAATGGGCGTGCCGGGCATATTAAAGTCAGCCCGCAACCCGTTGACAAGATAGCGTGAATACGCCTCTGACATCTTCTCAGGGTAACTGGTCATGACAACAAAACCGGGGGGGCGAGTTTTGGCCTGAGTCATATAGCGCAGTTTGATCCGCCGGCCGCCGGGGGCCGGTGGCGGGTGGGCTTCGACCATGTCCGTCAACCATCGGTTCAAGGTTGCAGTTGGCACGCGGCGGTTCCAAACCTCATAGGCGCGCAAAACAGCCTCCTGGAGACGCGCAATTCCACGCCCGGTTTTTGCAGACACGGTGACCAAAGGCGCTCCGCGCAGCTGCGGCAGAAGACGTTCAAACGCTTCGCGCAGGCCTGAAAGTTTTGCTTGTTTGTCCTCTTCGAGATCCCATTTGTTCACAGCGACAACCACCGCACGGCCTTCACGTTCCGCCAAATCGGCAATCCGCAGATCTTGTTGTTCAAACGGGATGGCCGCATCCAACAAAACAACCACAACTTCGGCGAATTTTACGGCGCGCAAGCCGTCCGATACGCTGAGTTTTTCTAACTTCTCCTGAACTTTCGCCCGCTTGCGCATGCCTGCCGTGTCAAACAGCCGGATTGGGGTTCCAAGCCAGTCCATTTGGACCGAGATCGCGTCGCGCGTGAGACCCGCCTCAGGACCGGTCAACAAGCGGTCCTCGCCCAGCATCTGGTTGATAAGAGTAGATTTTCCTGCATTTGGGCGGCCGACAACAGCGACTTGTAACGGTTTCGCACGGGTCGGGATGCGCATGTCGCCGGTCTCGTCGTCGATCGCCAAATCCGTATCTGGCGCTTCGACGTCAGTTGCGGCTCTTTCGGCGGCGTCGACCAGCGGTTGCAACCCAACCAAAAGCTCCGCCATTCCTTCGCCATGCTCGGCAGAAATCGGGATCGGATCCCCCAGCCCCAAGCCAAACGCTTCATAGATGCCGGCATCGGCGGCAGCACCTTCCGCTTTGTTGGCCCCCAGAATCACATATTTGGAGGTTCGGCGCAAAATGTCGGCGAAAACCTGATCTGTGGCGGTGACCCCAGCGCGCGCATCGATTATAAACAAGCACGCATCCGCCATGCCAACCGCACGTTCAGTCAGTTTGCGCATACGCCCCTGAAGACTGTCATCCGTGGCCTCTTCAAGGCCGGCGGTGTCGATCACGGTGAACTGCAAATCACCCAATCGCGCCGCACCTTCGCGCAAATCGCGTGTCACGCCCGGCTGATCATCGACCAGCGCCAGACGCTTGCCGACAAGTCTGTTGAACAATGTCGACTTGCCCACATTGGGGCGACCGACGATGGCGAGTGTAAAAGCCATTGGGATATTCGCGCCTTTGAATACAGTTAAGGCCCCTACCGCAAATCCCGCGCGCTGAAAAGGGCGCGCGCCGCGTTAGCCGCAGCGCTCAGCGCAAAGCAAGAAGCGTTCCCTTCGTGGTGACGACATAGGCTGTCCCCTCCACCACAATTGGCGCGGCCGCAGCACCGCCCGGGATCGCAGTGACGTCCGTCACAGCACCAGACGCGGGATCATAGCCGCGCATTTGACCATCATCCGAGGCCACCAGCAAACGGCCACCGGCCAAGACGGGGCCAAAATGCGCATTGATGTCGCGTCGACGATCGGGCTTATCCTTTAAGAAATGGGGCATCTGCTCTGCCCAGATCAGCGCGCCGGTGCGGGCATTGATGCGCACCAATTGACCCTGATCATTGACCAAAAACAAGCTATCGTCGGCGGGCCAGACGGGTCCCAGAGCCCCTTCGCCCGCGGTCCAGATCCGCTCGCCGGTCTGAACGTCAATGGCAGCCAGTTTGCCTTGCGCATTGCCCACATAAACCGTCGAGCCGACCACAACCGGGTCGCCTGTGATGTCGCTGAACACGGTATAGGCGCGACCGCGACGTTCACCTGCGACCGTCGTGCCCCAAATCCGCAAGCCCGATGTCTTGAGCACGCCCAGCAGCTCACCCGACCCCAGCGGCAAGATCACGGTGCGCCCTGCAATCGCAGGCCCCGAACCGCCCGTCAGACCCGTCACATTGGGGGCGCCGGTGATCAGCCACAACTGGCGCCCCGTGGCGGCATCCAGCGCGCGCGCGACCCCATCCGTCGTGACAACGAAGACCGATTGCCCCGATACGGTCGCCGGTGCTGCGGCCGCGGCCTCCAGGTTATGGGTCCATTTGACCGCGCCCGTGGCCGGATCCAGAGCTGAAATCGTGCCAAAGCCTGACGTGACAAACAAGCTGCCCGCGCCCAGCGACAGACCGCCGCCGGAGGCATCGCCGGAGCGATCTCCAGCAGGGGTCAAATCGCGGCGCCAGACCAAAGCGCCATCGGCAATTGCAGTTGCCGTCACTTGGGCCAATGCGTCCAACGTGAAGATGCGGCCATTTTGTGCGACCGGCGCCGCTGTGATGCGATGCTTGCGGCTGTCTCCGTTGCCGATCGATACCGACCAGACCGGCGTCAGAGTTTGCGCCAAAGCCAAATGGTCTGCGCGATGTGTGACGTTGGAATTTCGATGGGTCCAAGACGTCAAACTGCGAGCAGTCGGCAAGGCAATTGGGACCGCTTCGCGGCGGGCCGCAATCGGAGCATCCGTGGCCACAGTTGCATCACCCAGTGAATTTGCCGGATCCAAGGTTTCAGCGATCGGCGTGCGGGCGTCAAAGCGTTCGCCTGGCAGAATCAGCTCGCGTTCGCAAGCCGCGAGACCGAAGACAAAAACGCCCGCCAGAACGACGCCTAATCTGCTGTTCCAAGCAAAACCTGTACTGCTCACGCGGTGCCCTTTCCTCGTGTCGATCCGAATGCAGAGGCGATCATGTCTGTCCCGACGCGTTTCGCCCATGACGGATTTTTTGCAATATTAGCCTAGCTTGAGGAAAACCGAAAGCCCTTCGTGCATGTCGGCTCCGGTGTGTTGCCCCTAGCCTTCGTCGACCTCACCCCCCAGCGACACAACAAGTTGTGCCGCGCGCTGGCGTTGGCCTTGGCTGGCTTCGGCGTCAGAGGCGATCTGGTTGAGCAGATCAATCGCGGCGACAGCCTCATCATCTTCGATATGAAGCAGCGCGCGTTGCGCCAGAGCGGTGATGCGGAAGGGGTGTCCGTCAATTGACAAGCGGGCAATCAGCGCAAGGCGCGTGTCGCGCGGCACGACATCGCCTAGCAGAATCAGGCGCACCCGCGCCATATCGCGGTAAATCGCCGGGGTTTCGCCATCGGCCGCGATCGCTTCAAGCGCCAATTTCGCGGCTTCTGGATCGGCCATGCCATCGGCCTTCGAGGCCGCTTCAGCAGCCGTCAATAACGCCCATACGGGTGCATTTTCGGTCGTCACTTCAATATCTTGCAAAGCTGCAACGCGCTCAGCGGCCGTGTCATGTTGCAGCGCGGCGTACAGCGCATCGCCGAAGCGCTCCGCCTTGGCTCGCGCGTTGGCCTTTTGATATTCGTTGAAGGCCGCACCGCCAACAAGTGCTAAAACCGCTACAATTCCGATCCAGCCATACCGGCGCAAATAGCCATAAAGCCGATCGCGGCGGACCTCTTCGGTGACCTCTTCGATGAAACTCTCAGTGTTGCTCACGGGCGCTGTTCCTTTGGGCACGACGGTTCCAGACGGCAGCGTCTTACACTCCTGTGCCCCCCTTGGCCAGAGCCCCGATCCGCATGTTTCAGCCCAATTTACCACCAAATCAGCTGCAACCGAAGTGACGCCGTTTGGCAACAGATGTCGGTTCAGTTCCGTACTGGCCAATTTTTTCTGGATCCGAACTGGTCGGTTTAGAATTAAACACCTATCTCACCGGCAAGCTTTCAGCCAGGCGGATGCCATCACATTTCATGAGATATGCGCAACTCCCATCCAGGCCTCAACCTCGGAGACACCCGCAATGAAGTTATTTCCAGTCATAACAGCCATTCTGGTGATGATTGGTTTGTCCATTTTTGTTTTTCAGCGCGATCGCCTATTTGAGGCCTCGGGGCGCGCACCCATCGCAGAGGTCGCCGACACCACCGCCGAGACGCCGCTGCCCGCGCAAGATATACGTCGGGTGTCCGTTATGGCCATCGACAGCGTCGAACGCCCCATTGACAATGCCGTGATTTTGCGCGGACGCACCCAAGCGCTGCGTCACGTGGATGTCATGGCCGAGACGTCAGGCCGTGTCATCTCAGAGCCCCTTCGCAAAGGCGCCCAGGTCACTGCCGGACAACTTATGTGTGAGCTGGATCCCGGCACCAAAGCCGCCGATCTGGCCGAAGCCGAGGCGCGCTTGCGCGAAGCCCGCGCCCGCGTCCCAGAAGCTGAAAGTCGGGTCAATGAAGCGATCAGCCGCGTCGCCGAAGCCGAATCTCGGCTGGATGAGGCGCGCATCAATCAAAATGCCGCCGCCACCTTGATCGCAGATGGCTTCGCGTCGACCACACGCCTGGCCAACGCGGATGCGGCCTTGTCGTCGGCCGAAGCCTCGGTGAGCGGCGCACAATCTGGCGTCACGGCGGCTTTGGCCGGTGTCGAAGCCGCACGCGCAGGGATCCAATCGGCCGAGGCTGCCGTTTTGCGCGCAACCGACGCGCTGAACGATCTGAGGATTTTGGCACCGTTTGACGGGCTTCTGGAAACCGATACCGCTGAGTTCGGGGCCTATCTGAACACCCAGGGTGGTGGGTCGCACTGCGCCACCGTGATCCAGCTCGATCCGATCAAACTGGTGGGCTTCGTGCCAGAGCTTGACATGGGCAAGGTCAAACCGGGCGCCAATGCCGCCGCCCGTTTGACCGATGGCCGCGAGGTTTTCGGCCAGGTCACATTTTTATCACGCGCCGCAGATCTAACCACCCGCACATTCCAGGTCGAGATCCTGGTGCCGAACGCGGACTTGTCGATCAATGATGGCCAGACCGTCACGATTGCCATTGCCTCGGACGGCGATACCGCACATCTGCTGCCCGCCTCCGCATTGACCCTGAATGACGACGGGGTTTTGGGCGTGCGCCACGTTATCGAGGGCGACACCGGGGCCCAAGCCGCCTTTGCCGCCGTGACCCTGCTGCGCGATACCAATGAAGGTGCCTGGGTTACAGGCCTGCCAGAAACCGCAAAAGTCATTGTCGTGGGGCAGGATTTTGTCACACATGGCTCGCCTGTCAGGGTCACCATACGAAAGGACGGCGTATGATCGGTATTGTCGATTGGGCCGCAACCCGCGCCAGAATGGTGATGGCATTCATTATGCTGTCGATTATCATCGGCGCTGCTGCCTATATCAGCCTGCCCAAAGAAGGCGAACCGGATATCGAGATTCCGGCCCTTTTCGTGTCTGTGCCCTTTCCCGGTATTTCCGCCGAAGACAGCGAAAAATTGCTTGTCAAAGTGATGGAAACCGAGCTTAGCGAACTGGACGGACTTGACACAATGTCCGGCACCGCCGCCGAAGGCTATGCGGGAGTGGTTCTCGAGTTTGAATTTGGCTGGGACAAGTCCCAGACCATTGCAGATGTCCGCGACAAAATGAATGCCGCCGAAAGCAAGTTTCCCGCGGGTGCCGATCAATATTCGATCAACGAGATCAATTTCAGCCAATTTCCGATCATCGTCGCAAACCTCGCCGGCGACTTGCCTGAACGGACCTTATTGCGCGTTGCCAAAGATTTACAGGAGACATTGGAGTCCCTTGAGCCAATCCTGGAAGCCAGCCTGACCGGCCAGCGCGAAGAGATGCTGGAAGTTGAAATCGACCCGTTGCGGATGGAAGCCTATAACGTCACCGCGACCGAGTTGTTGAATGTGGTGCGCAACAACAATCAACTGATCGCCGCCGATCAGGTCAAAACCGCGACAGGGGCGTTTTCAGTGAAAATTCCGGCGGCATTTGACGACCCAGCGGACGTGTTCAACCTGCCGGTGAAGCGCAATGGCGACCGCATGGTCCGGCTCGGCGATCTGGCCGATATTCGCCTGACATTCGAAGACCGAAGCGGCACAGCCCGCTTCAATGGCGAAGACACCCTTGCGCTGCAAGTTGTAAAACGCAAAGGCTTTAACATCATCGACACCGCCGCGTTGGTCCGCAGTTCCGTGGCCCAAGCCCAAGCCGAATGGCCGACGGAGCTCAGAGAGGCGGTCGAAGTTTCGATCTCGATGGATATGAGCCGCCAGGTCAGCTCGATGGTCAGCCAGCTTGAGGGCTCCGTGCTCACAGCGATCGCGTTGGTGATGATTGTGGTGCTCGCATCCCTTGGCACGCGCTCGGCGCTTTTGGTCGGTTTCTCGATCCCGACCTCTTTTTTATTGTGCTTTGCGTTTCTGGCGGTAATGGGCGTGACCGTCTCAAATATCGTGATGTTCGGCTTAATTCTTGCGGTGGGGATGCTGGTCGATGGCGCGATTGTGGTGGTTGAATATGCCGACCGGCGGGTCCGCGAAGGGGCCGGTCCGATGCAGGCCTATACCGACGCCGCAAAACGCATGTTTTGGCCCATCGTCAGTTCCACCGCGACGACGCTTTGTGCCTTCTTGCCGATGTTGTTTTGGCCCGGCGTCGCGGGCGAGTTCATGGGAATGTTGCCGGTCACGCTGATCTTCGTGCTGTCCGCTTCGCTGGTCGTGGCGTTGGTTTACCTGCCCGTCATGGGTGGCGTTGCGGGCCGGTTGAGCGGTCTGCTCGAAAATCTGGCGGCGGGGCTGCAAAATTTGCCATGGGCGGTGCGGATCATCCTGGCGGTCGTTTCGGCCTATTTGGTTTTTTTGGGTTTGATGCAAACGGTCAACCCCTCTTATTTGCTGAACCTTCCGGCCCGCGAGGGCGGCCTGGGCGCTGCTCTGCCTGGCGCTGTGTTGTTTGTGTTTGCGGCGTTTGCCTTGTCGGTCACACTCACCTCGGCCCGGATGCGTTCTGGCCGCCGTCCAATGCGGGTGGGGTATGAACGCTCGCCATTTGGATGGTTGATTTACGCCATTGCAAGCAATCCGATCATGCCCCTGATCGCGATCGGCCTCGTTGGCTTTGTCGTGGTCACAACGTTCAGCTATTTTGGCGCCAACAACAAAGGCGTTGAATTTTTTGTCGAGTCCGAACCTGAACAGGCGATTGTCTATGTCCGCGCTCGGGGAAACCATTCACTGACGGAAAAAGACGCTCTCTTGCGCCAGGCAGAAACCATCGTCAAAGCGCAACGCGGGGTCGAATCTGTGTTCTCTTTTGCCGGCGTCGGCGGATTGAACCAAAACACCGGTGGCGCCCAGGCCCCATTGGATACAATCGGCCAAATCCAGTTGGAGCTGACCCCTTGGGTGGACCGCCCCCAAATCGCGACCGATTGGATCTTTGGTCTGAAACGCGACATCGTGGATCCGGCCTATGACGGCGATTTCGTTCTTGATGAAATGGAAGCAAAGCTGCGCGACATCCCAGGAATTCAAGTCGAGATTCTCGCTGCGTCCCGCGGTCCGGCCTCGGCAAAACCTGTTCATTTGCGGTTTTTTGGCGATGATATGGACGCGCTGACTCAAGCGGTCATGGCCGCACGGGCCAAATTTGCCGCCACAAAAGGCCTGATAGATATTGAAGACACCCGTCCGCTGCCCGGCATCGACTGGCAGGTCAATGTCGATGTGGTTGAAGCGGGACGTTATGGTGCTGATGTGGCAACAGTTGGCGCGATGGTCCAACTGGTAACGCGCGGGGTCTTTCTCGATACCATGCGGGTGCCATCTTCGGACGAAGAGATCGAGATCCGCGTCCGCTTCCCAGAGCCAGACCGCGTCTTATCGACCTTGGACACGTTGCGCGTGCGCACGTCAGACGGTTTGGTGCCTTTGTCAAATTTCATAACCCGCATTCCGGTGCCCAAGCTGGGCCAGATCAACCGATCGGCTCAAACCCGCTATTTCGACGTCAAAGCGGGCGTGGCCTCTGATTTGCAAAACGATGATGGCATGGTGATCACCCCGGCAGAGCGCATCGCAGTGCTGACGGACTGGCTGGAAACCGAAGCCGAACTGCCGATGGGCGTGACCTGGGAATGGACCGG
The DNA here is from genome assembly GCA_042096155.1 of Dinoroseobacter sp. Classification (GTDB taxonomy): domain Bacteria; phylum Pseudomonadota; class Alphaproteobacteria; order Rhodobacterales; family Rhodobacteraceae; genus Dinoroseobacter. Next base: position 1,307 of record JBELMC010000017.1, on the reverse strand, counting down.
CGATCAAGAGGATGAGGCCGAAAGCCAAGCCTTTCTCAGCCAGGCTTTTGCCGGGGCTCTGGGGTTGATGTTTATCATTTTATTGGCGCAATTTAACAGCTTTTACAATGCGTTGCTTGTTCTGGTGGCGGTGGTCTTGTCCACAACGGGCGTGTTGATCGGCATGTTGGTGATGAACCAGCCCTTCTCGGTTATTATGACCGGGACAGGTATCGTGGCCTTGGCCGGGATCGTTGTGAACAACAACATCGTTTTGATCGACACCTATCAAGACTACGCCCGACATATGCCCCGAATTGAGGCGATCTCGCGCACCGCTCAGACCCGGATCCGGCCGGTCTTGCTGACAACAATCACCACCATGGCGGGTCTGGCACCGATGATGTTCGGCCTTTCGCTTGACTTTTTTGCCGGTGGCTATTCCATCGACAGTCCGACGGCGCTGTGGTGGAAGCAACTGGCAACGGCTGTGGTCTTCGGGCTTGGTGTTGCGACGGTGCTGACATTGGTCTTTACACCGGCAATGCTGGCGCTGCGCGTATGGCTGGAAACGGGTGCCTATCGCTCATTGGTGCGGCTGAAAGCGTTGTCCATGGGGGCAGGCAGCAAGGACGCGCGTGATCTGGCATTGCGCAAATCGGCCCGACGCCTCGGCAATCCGGACATTATCTGGGATGAAGACGGCCGCGGCTTGATACTTGAGGACGCGCTATCCGATCCCCAGACCGATGCACTCCATGACGCCGATACACTTGACGGTGCCCCCGAGGCCGATGCCCCCGATGGCACCACACCGTTGCGCGCTGCAGAATAGCGTACACCACAGACCCCCGAAGAAATGTCGGGGCTGACCCCAGCTCTGCTCCGATGCGGCCCAGCGGTGCTGTAAAGTCCGGCCCAAAACCAAGCCTCGTGAAAGAGCAGCCATGTCCAAACTGACGCGAACCGACAGCCAAACCTTATGTCTGACCACTGGTGGCGGCCTGCCAAGATTGCTCGAAATTATGCGTCGATTGCGCGACCCCGAGACGGGATGTGCCTGGGATATCGCGCAAGATCACAACAGCATTGCCCCCTATACGATTGAAGAGGCCTACGAAGTTGCCGATGCCATCGAACGCGCGGATTGGGCCGAGCTGAAGGACGAGTTGGGCGATTTGTTGTTGCAAACCGTGTATCACACGGCAATTTCCGCGGAGGCCGGTCGATATGATTTTCATGATGTCGCTGAAGCCATTTGCGAGAAAATGATCGACCGACATCCCCATGTCTTTGGCGACGAGTGCGGCGAAAAATCCGCTGAACAA
>JBELMC010000016.1:0-37854 GCA_042096155.1 Dinoroseobacter sp. | reverse complement strand
AGGGAAGCACAGATCAGAGCTCATCAGAATCCTGAATCAAAAACGCCGCAACACGTTCTAAAACCGGCTCTCTTTGATGATCGATGCATTTGGTCTGCTCGGGATCAAACCTTTGATCACGACGTCGACCGCGTTAAAAACGAGGCTTTGGCCTTGTTTGGATGTCGTCACTTCACCCCGATTGACGTTCATGGCAATATACTGTTTGTGCCACAGCTGTAAGGGCTCCCATGCGGGTGGTTACTTTGCGGTCATCCGCTCAGCCTAAGCGGATTTGGCTGCGCGCCAGTCGCGACATGCATGGCCAAATGCTTCAAAGAGAGGGCGAGAGACCGGATCGGCCGCGGCGTTCCACTCAGGATGCCACTGAACCGACAAGGTAAATCCAGCCGCGTCCTCAATGTAAATTGCCTCTGGCGTCCCGTCTGGTGCGCGTCCATCGATCACAACGCGCGGGCCAGGGATGTCGATCCCCTGTCCGTGCAGGGTATTTGTCAACACCCTGGTCGCACCAAATACCTGCGCAAATGGTCCATCCTCGTTTACCGTCACATAATGTCGCAGCGCGAATTTTTCTTCCAGCGTGCCATCGGGCGGCATGCGGTGATTGTCCCGTCCAGGAAGGTCGCGTATTTCAGGGTGCAAGCTTGATCCGAATGCCACTGCAACTTCTTGATACCCGCGACATATGCCAAAAATTGGTTGGCCGCGGGCAACGGATGCGCGGATCAGCTCCAGCGCCACACGATCGCGGTCACGGTCAAAGTCACCATGGGCATCCGTCGGGTTGTCGCCATATTCTTCGGGGTGAACATTGGGTCGCCCTCCGGTGAACACGAACCCGTCACATGTATCGGCCAGCGCATCGAGACACAGAATCGACGGATCTGTTGGCACCATAAGCGGCAATCCCTGGCTAACCTGGGCCACTGCGTGACACGTCATGGCGCCGGCGCCGAACACCGGATAGGTGTCATTGATCAAATGAGAGTTTCCAATGATGCCGATCACCGGGCGTGTCATGAGAAAGATCCTAAAGCCATTTTTCTGCGCTATAGATAGGACATCGGCTCGACCGGGGAAAGCCACACATGTCAAATGGTATGAAACAGCCTAAAATGCCCAGTCCGTTCTGGGCAGGCTTTGATTTTTCGTCCAAATCATGTGCAGGCTTCGATAAGGCTGATCTTTGCGCTATGCGACGCCGCTTAGACCGGCGGCTGCCAGCCCGGCCAGTCCAGCCTTAGCGTCGTTGTCTGATGTATCGCCTGTCACACCGACCGCACCGATCACGGTGCCATCGGGCCCATGAACCAAAATACCGCCTGGAACTGGGACGGTCTTGCCGCCATAGACCCCGTTCACAGTAGCCATGAAATAGGCCTGTGCTTCAGCGCGTGCCATCTGCGCGCTGCCGCTCATGCCCAGCATAACGGCGCCGTAAGCTTTGCCGCGTGCGATCTCGAAGCGCCCGGGGGCAGCACCATCTTGGCGCGCGAATGCCAGTGGGTGGCCACCGGCATCAAGGATCACGACAGACAGGGGTTTGAGCCCCATTTCGGCACCCTTAGCCAGAGTTGCATCAACGGTGATCTTCGCTTGGGCATAGGTGATTTGAGTCATGCCGCGATCTGCGCTTTCGCAATCTGGCGAAATCTGTGCAAAAGCGGCTCTGTATAGCCAGAGGGTTGGGTGCGCCCCTCGACAATCAACGCGCGCGCAGCGGTATAGGCGGGACCGTCCTCATTTCCGATCAGCGGCTTATAGAGTGGGTCATGTGCGTTTTGCGCGTCGACTTTCGCGGCCATCTTTTGCAGTGACGTGTCGATTTGTGTCTCTGAAATCAGCCCGTGATGCAGCCAATTGGCCAGGGCTTGCGCACTGATCCGGCAGGTCGCTCGGTCTTCCATCAAAGCGACATCATGAATGTCGGGCACCTTTGAGCAGCCCACACCCTGATCGACCCATCGGACCACATAGCCCAAAATACCCTGGGCTGAGTTGTCGATCTCGGCTTCGATTTGCGCGGACGACAGATTGGGCTTTGTCATCACCGGAATACGCAACAGATCATCCAGCGTCGCCCGCGGGCCTGCGGCAGCGATCTGGTCTTGACGGGCTAAGACATCCACCTTGTGGTAGTGGGTCGCATGCAAGGTGGCTGCGGTCGGTGATGGCACCCAAGCGCAATTTGCGCCGGACATTGGGTGGGCAATCTTAGCATTTAGCATTTCGTGCATCAGGTCGGGCATTGCCCACATCCCTTTGCCGATCTGCGCCTTGCCGCGCAAACCGCAAGCCAAGCCGATGTCGACATTTCGATCTTCATAAGACGTAATCCACGCTTGCGACTTCATTTCGCCTTTGGGCAGCATTGGACCCGCTTCCATGGAGGTATGAATCTCGTCCCCAGTTCGATCCAGGAAGCCGGTATTGATAAACGCCACTCGGCTTTTTGCGGCCCGAATACACTCTGCCAGATTGGCTGAGGTGCGACGCTCTTCATCCATGATGCCCAGTTTGACGGTGTTCTTTGGCAGGCCAAGCGTCTGTTCCACATGGCTGAAGATATCGTCGGAGAGCGCCACTTCTGCGGGGCCGTGCATCTTGGGTTTGACCACATAGACCGATCCATGGGCTGAATTGCCCGATGAGCCGCGCTGCAAGTCATGCATCGCCGCCAACGACGTGACCATTGCGTCCAGCAACCCTTCGCTGATCTCAGCACCGGTGCTGTCCAAGACCGCAGGTGTGGTCATTAAGTGACCGACATTGCGCACCAGCATCAAGGCGCGCGTCTTGACGTTAAAATTGCGCCCATCCGGGTCGATATAGGTTAAATCATCGCGCAATCGGCGTGTCTGGGTTCGGCCACTTTTCACAAAGCTCTCGGTCAGGTCGCCTTTCATCAGGCCCAACCAATTGCCATAGGCGATAATTTTGTCCGCGGCGTCCACAGCGGCAACCGAGTCTTCGCAATCCATGATCGCAGACATTGCCGATTCCAAGCGTATGTCCGCCAGAGCCGCCGGATCACTGGCGCCAATCTGGCTGTTGGCATCAATCACCAAGTCCAGTTTCAGACCGTTGTTTTCGAACAAGGCCCGCAGCACGTTCCTCTCGGACCGGTGACCGCGGAACTGATCGGGATCGACCAGCACAACGCGGGCATCGCCTGCGGCCAGAACCAGCCTGTTGTGTTCGACCGCGATGCGGGTGACGTCAACCCAAGACGCCCCGTTCAGCGGCAGCGCGTCGTTCAAAAACCCTTTGGCCCAGGCGATCACCCGTGCACCGCGCGTTGCATCATAGCTCGTGCCAGACGGCCCGTCGCCGATCGCGTCTGTGCCATAAAGCGCGTCATAGAGCGATCCCCAACGCGCATTGGCCGCGTTCAACGCAAAGCGCGCGTTCATGACTGGGACGACCAGTTGCGGGCCCGGAATTTTGGCAATCTCGGGATCCACATTGGTTGTTTCCAGCGCGAACGCGGCCCCTTCTGGCTGCAGATAACCGATCGTCGTCAGCAAAGCGCGATAGGCTGCTGGCGTTTGATCTGCTAAGTCAGTTTCGCGGTGCCATCTATCGATCTTGGCCTGCATGTCTTCGCGCTCGGCCAAAGCCGCACGCATCCGAGGCCCCTTGTCGGCGACAAGACTTGCCAGCCCATCCCAGAATTGGTCTGCGGCGACCGGAGTTCCCGGAAGAGCGCGTGTCTCGATAAAGTCCAGCAATGCAGTGTCCACCTGCAAGCCACTTTTGATTGTTCGGTCGGTCATGTCGTTCTTTATGTATACCAATGTATGCTCAAACCCGACCGTAAGGCGAATTTTTCTGACAGGCAACAAGGTTTCTTGTGCATTATCGTCGCTTTTGCGCCCGACACCGATCTGAGCAATAGCGCACGTCGTGCCAAACCTTGGCCCATTTCTTGCGCCACACAAACGGACGCCCGCAGGTCGCACATATCTTGGTCGGAAGGTTCGATTTTTTATTCATTTTTGTCATGTTAGAACTTAAAGCTTGTTTGCCCTAAGGCGGCCACACGGGTCCGTCGGTGCGGCTTTGCGCGATCATTCACAAACCGTTTCTTCGGATCGGCGCGGCTGGCGTGGCGCTGCACCAAGTCCTGAGCCACCGCATCAAACTCTGGGCCTTGGCGCACGGCCCAGACCACGTCCCGTGCGGATTTGGCTGCCTTGACCGGATCGACAATCGGCGCGGGATAGGTTTTGCCCAGAACTGTTCCCGCTCCGGTCCATGCCCAGGGCGCTTGCAGATGGGCACAAGGCACAGACGCAAGTTCCGGCAGCCATCTGCGTGTAAATGTCCCGCGGGGGTCTTGATCAAGACCTTGTTTGATAGGGTTGTACATTCGGATGGTGTTCATGCCCGTGGTGCCGGATTGCATTTGAACCTGAGGCCAGTGGATTCCAGGCTCATAATCCAAAAACATCCGCGCCAGATGTGGCCCGGTGTCACGCCAATCAAGCCACAACTGATAGCTTGCCACCGCCATCAACATCGAGCGCATGCGAAAATTCAGCCATCCAGTTTGGATCAGGGCCCGCATACAGGCATCGACGAACGGCAAACCCGTTTGGCCGGTGCGCCACGCATGCAGCTTTGCCGGATCGCCGGGCCTTGGACGCAGCCCTTCATAGGCCCGGTGCAAACAATCATGTTCCAATGATGGTTGGTCTTCTAGCTTTTGGGTAAAGTGATCGCGCCATGCCAGACGAGCCTCGAACGCCTTTATTGCACCGCGCCATGTCGCATCAGGGCGGGACGCCCGGGCCGCTGCCTGCACCACTTCGCGGGTTGACACGGCGCCAACGGCCAAATGCGGGCTTAGGCGCGAACACGCTTCAGCGCCGTCAAGCGGGGAGGACATGGCCCGACGGTAACCGCGCCCGCGCTTGGTCAAAAAGCTGTCCAGCAGGGCCAAAGCACAAGACCGCCCGCCGATTTGCCGCCCCCGGCACGGGTCCGGACGCATCCCCAGCGCCGTCCCTGTTGGCAGGGTTTCAGTTGGCAAACCGGTTCCTGTCAGCAGTGTTGGAGGTGCTGCGATCGGCTCAGCCATAAACTGATCTCGTTGCCGCGCCCAACCCGCGCGACTTTGCAAGCGGCGCACCACGCCACATTGAGGCAATTGCGTCCAAACAATATTGTGCCGACGAGCCCAGACAGCTACGGCGCGGTCGCGCCGATATGTCCAAGCGTTCCCCGTCTCTTCGTGGCTGATGAGCGCCTGAAATCCCGTTTGACGTTGCACGTCTTGCAATACCGAAATTGCGTCACCGACCCGCACCACCAGTGGGGCACCTAAAGCGGACAATTGATTGTCCAGCTCGGTCAAGGTCTCGCGGATAAATGCCCATTGGCGCGCGCTTGTGTCCGGCAAGGCCCAGTAATCGGGCTCGACGATATAAAGCGGCAGCACCGTGCCATTTGCTGCGGCTTGCGCCAATGCCGCATGGTCGGTGGTACGCAAATCCCTTTTAAACCAAACACATGTCACCATATCACGCGCATCCTAACTTAGTTCAATGACCCATACTATTGACCGACTGCATTCTGATGCCAGGGTAGCGCACGGGGCCTGCGCGCTTAATCGACCTGGTGCACCTCAATCACATTGCCATCTGGATCATAGAAAAAGATCTGGCTCCAGCCGGCGACCGCCGCGTTGCCCCAATCAGAATAGGCGACGCCTTTGGCGTCCAGATGGGCTTTGAACGCCTCAAGATCATCGGTGCGATAGGCGATATGCCCATGCGAAACCGGATTGACCACATGTCCGGTGCGGAATCCCGCCATCACATCCTTTTGGGCAAGATGGGTCTGGATCGTACCATCGCTCACAAATGCAACATCGCCCGCATAACCCTTGTTTTTCTCAAGGACCGGAAGACCGGCCACCTGATCCGACAATCCCAGCACATCTTGGTAGAACGCATTCATCCGTGCCACGTCATCTGTCGCAAAATTGATATGATGTAGGGTCAATTTCATTGCCTTGCTCCTGTCTACGCGCACGCCACCGTCGCGTAAGTCACCGTCAACCTCAAGCAGAGACCTCCCCACGCAAGCCATCGCCGACATACCGGCGCGGCGACAGGCTCAGGCCCAGCCGCATGACAGATGACCAGCGTTTTTCATCGGCCCCCGAGACCAGACCGCCCATATCGCTGCGCGCTTGTTTAAGCCGCCTGAGCAAATGCTGCGGGGTCAACTCAGCGCCTTTCAGGGCGCGTCGCCCGACCTCGTCCAACACGCCGGTCACGTCCAGTCCAAGCGCCCTCTGCACCACTTCATTTGCTGCGCGCGGCCCTGATTGCCAACAACAATCCCGCAAAACCAGCTCGATTCCGGGATCTTTTGCGAGGCCCGTCACCTTGTCCGTGTATCGCGCGACCGCTTCGACCGCGGCAGCCTCAGCTTTGCTGAACGCACCTTCGCTGATCAAACCTGCGACCCGCGTTGCGACTTTTTCAGACACCCGCCCGCTCAGTCCGGGTACAGTGCCAGCTCTGGACAGGCACAATCGCCCGGCCCGGTCGCGCGATGCCTCAAAATTCAGGATATGAGTCGCCATGATTTGACGTAAAACAGGCTCGGTCATCGCGACCCTCCAGCTCGATTCGATATGTTTCTATTTTGTTCTAATTTGCGAGAGATGCAATCGGTGATCATTTTTCGATCACAAAAATAACCAAAAATTTCGTTCCTCTCGGATCATTGCTGCAATAGCTTACCGCTGAAAAGGAGAGCTGCCATGCGCGACGAGACTCAGACAACTGGCCCAGCACCCACCCGGCTTGCCGATTATGCCGCGCCTCATCATTGGGTCGATGCTGTTCATCTGACCTTTCAGTTGTCCCCGACAGCGACCCGCGTGATCAGCCGCATCGATTTCGTTGCGAACCCAGACAATCCTGGGCCACTCACCCTTGATGGGGAGCAGTTGCAGTTGCTCAGCGCCATGATCAACGGGACCCCCGTGTCGCCGGTTGTGACGGATACCGGCCTGACATTGGATGTGGCCGCGGACCGGTTCACATGGGTGGCTGAGGTGGAAATAGCGCCCGAAGCGAATACGGCACTGGAAGGTCTATATATGTCCAAAGACATGTATTGTACCCAATGCGAGGCCGAGGGTTTTCGTAAGATCACCTATTATCCAGACCGCCCCGACGTCATGGCGCCTTTCACGGTCCGGATCGAAAGCGATGCGCCAATTTTGCTGTCGAACGGCAACCTATCTGCAACTGGCGAGCGCTTTGCCGAATGGACCGATCCCTGGCCGAAACCAGCCTATTTGTTTGCGCTCGTTGCCGGAGATTTGGTTTCATATGACGACCAATTCACGACTCAGTGCGGGCGCGACGTTGCTTTGAAAATCTGGGTGCGGCCGGGTGACGAAGACAAATGCGCCTATGCTATGGATGCTTTGAAACGCTCTATGCGATGGGACGAGACGGAGTACGGGCGCATATATGATCTCGATATATTCCAGATTGTGGCCGTCGACGACTTCAACATGGGCGCTATGGAAAACAAGGGTCTGAACATTTTCAACTCGAAATACGTCTTGGCCTCACCCGAAACGGCCACGGACCGCGACTTTGCGCTGATTGAAGGTATTATCGCGCACGAGTATTTCCACAATTGGACGGGCAACCGGATCACCTGTCGTGACTGGTTTCAGCTGTGTCTCAAAGAGGGCTTGACCGTTTTCCGCGACCAGCAGTTTTCCGGCGATATGCGCAGTCGCGCGGTCCAAAGGATCGAAGACGTCCTGCAACTGCGGGCCCGGCAATTTCGAGAAGACGCGGGTCCTCTAGCCCATCCGGTTCGTCCCGTAGAATATCATGAAATCAATAACTTCTATACCGCGACCGTTTATGAAAAGGGGGCTGAGGTCATCGGTATGTTGCGTGCTCTGATCGGACCCGATGCCTATCGGCAAGGATGTGATCTGTATTTTGAACGCCATGACGGCCAGGCCTGTACAATCGAGGATTGGCTTACAACTTTTGAGGACGTCACTGGCCGTGATCTGTCGCAATTTGCCCGTTGGTACAACCAGGCTGGCACGCCGACGTTGGCGATCACCGAGACTTGGGATGAAGATACGCTCACCATCGCGTGCCACCAAACCCATCCCAAGCTGCCACAAACAGCTGCCGAGGATGCGGCACGGGTGATCCCGATCGCCATCGGCCTATTGGCGCCCGACGGCACTGAGATGATGCCCACCCAAATGTTGGAAATGACCGCCCCAAGGCAGGTCTTCCGGTTCTCGGCTCTGCCTGAAAAGCCGATCGCTTCTGTGTTGCGCGGCTTTTCAGCCCCAGTCAATCTTGACCGGCCGCTAGATACCGCGACCCGCACCTTTTTGCTGGCCCATGACACGGACCCATTCAACAAATGGGACGCCGCGCGCGGCTTGGCCAAAGATGCGCTGATGGCCAATATCCTGCATGGTACAGCGATGTCTGACCCGCATTTGGACGCGCTGCAATCCATGATCAGTAATCCAAATTTGGATCCTGCCTTGCGCGCATTGACCATGGGGTTGCCGTCTGAAGACGACCTTGCCCAGGCAATCCATGACGCGGGTCATAGCCCTGACCCATGGTCTATTTACGCAGCACGGAAAGAGATCATGCGGCAAATTGGATCCGCGCTGCGCGACACATTGGCTGATCTCTATGATCAAATGACGGTGACTGGTCGCTACACTCCAAACGCCAAGGCCGCCGGCAAACGCAGTTTGCGGGCCGTAGCACTCAAATTTTTGAGCGAAATCGACGGCCCAGATCGGGCAAAAGCTCAATTTGCCGCTGCCGATAATATGACCGAAAGCCTCAGCGCTTTGGCGAACCTGTTGGCCAATGACGTCGGCCAAGACGAGCTCGCCGCATTCGAAAAGAGATGGTCCGCGGATCCGTTGGTGATGGACAAGTGGTTTATGCTGCAGGTCACGCAGAGTGCGCCGACAAAAGCGGTTGCAACAGCGCAGTCGTTGACCACGCATTCACAGTTCGACTGGAAGACCCCAAACCGGTTCAGAGCCGTGCTGGGCGGTCTTGCGGCATCCCCCGCCGGGTTTCATGATCCAAGCGGTGCGGGCTATGCCTTCTACGCCGATTGGCTGCTCAAGCTCGACCCTCTCAATCCGCAAACAGCGGCGCGTATGTCCACCGCTTTTGAAACCTGGCCACGCTATGATCCGGCGCGACAACGCCTTTTGATCGCACAGCTTGACCGGATACTTGCGACACCGAACCTAAGTCGGGACATGACCGAAATGGCCACACGGATGCGCAATGCCTAACGTCACCTACCGCTTTGAAAAACGTACCAGCCGTCCTGGCATCTGGGCTCTACTGGGGATTGCTCTGGGTTTGGAAATTTTTGCCATCTCTGCGGCAGCCCCCCTATATATTTACCTTCTATGGGGCACTTTCACAGCCGGATTGCTTTGGTATTTGTGGTCAAACCCCCAAACCGTGCTGGAGCTTTCGGACACCCAGCTGCGCACCCGTCAAGGCGAGACGGAACAGGTTTTTGGCATGGATACAATTGCAGCGCTCAGCCATAAATCCGATGATCGCGGTACATTGACGCTGCACAAGACTGATGGCAGTCAATTGGTGTTGTTGTTGGACCACCTGCCGCCTTTGGGTCAACTTGGCGCTGCCCTGGGGGATCACAATATCCCACTGCATCTGGACTAAGTCCATGTCATTGCAGGTTGCTAAAACAATTGTTGCGAACCGGCTGTTTTGTCAAAACGGCTCTGCGCCCTTTTGATGTCCCAGCCTCTTTCTTACAGCCGTGCGGCACGCAGTTGGACCGCGTATAGCGCCCTTGGCTTAACTCTTGCGGTTTGGTTGGGTCTTTGCGCAATCGAGGCCCATCCGATCGTCTTGGTGGTCGCGATTCTACCGCTCATACTGCTCGCCTGGGAGCTGCTGAAAAATGATACATCGCGTTTTCGCTTGAACGACAGCTGTTTGACCTTTGGCGTCGGGTCTGTGCAAACGACGGTCCGTCTTGATCGCATTGATCTGGTGCGCTTGAACCGACGTCTCGACTTGTCCTGGCGGGTCACGATTGTGCTGAGTGACGGGCAGCGTCTTCGGGTTTCGCCGCAATGTATTCCACCGATCCAAACTCTTGAGACGGCCCTTCAGGAGCGCAACATCAAAATCGACCGCGTGCTTTTTACGCTCGCGGGATAGGAGCTTAATGCCTAAGATCATGTTAATCACCGGAGCAAGCACGGGTATTGGCGCGGCAACCGCGATCCTGGCCGCGCAACATGGCTACACCATCGCTTTGCATTACAATACCAACCGCGATGCTGTCCAAGCTGTTGCTGCCCAAGTCGAAACCCATGGCGTACAGGCCAGCATACATCAAGCTGACCTGTCCGATGCCCGCGGTCCCGAGGCCCTGTTTGCGAGCTTTGATTCTGTCCATCCATCCATTGATGTGCTGGTCAACAATGCCGGTATCGTCGATCACGCGGCACCCGTCCGTGCGTTTACACCCGATCGATTGCAGCGGATGTTTGCCACAAATCTGATCGGCCCGATGCTGTGCGCTGCTCAAGCCGTGCGTCGGATGCAGCCGCGGGGCAGGGGCGTCATCTTGAATGTCAGCTCTGTGGCGGCGCGCAATGGATCAGCCAATGAATATGTAGACTATGCCGCTTCGAAGGCTGCGCTTGATGCCTTCACCAAAGGCCTGTCCGATGAGATTGCAGCGGCCGGATTGCGGACCGTTTCTGTTCGCCCTGGGCTGATTGATACCGATATTCACGCCAAAGGCGGTGCCCCGGGGCGTGCCCAGCGTCTTGCGACACAGGTGCCAATGCACCGCGCGGGCCAGCCGGTTGAAATTGCGCAAACGTTGGTGTGGCTGGCTTCGGACGCGGCCAGCTACATCACAGGCACGACAATCGACGTCTCGGGCGGGCGCTAATTCGTCCTCAAACGCCGGTTTGGAACCCCAGCCCTAAAAACACGTGATGTATCCGTTGCCGCCTGCAAGCTCGCGGTCACCAACTGATTGCCCCGCATTCATAGCCCAATACGACAGCGTTTGGATATCGACCGCATGCTCAGGGCCAGGTGTCTTGGTGCAGCAAAATGCCCATTTGTTGCGGCGCGATCCAACCCAATCCTGCGACATCCTGCAGTGCGTGCAATCCCCGCAAGGCCCCTCGGATTGGCGCCGCTTCCCGCCAGGACAACCCCACGGCAAAAAACCTTCGTCCCGTGCGATCTGAGGTTAAGCACAGGGAGGCAAAGGCAAGCACATCAGGAGTTTGAAGTGCAAGTGGCGCTTGTTCACAGAGGGCCTGCCGCATCGGTTCACGCCGCCGGGCCGTCGGCAAAGCTGCCGCATTGGGAAAAGCGCGCACCAAGATCGAGCCATTTTTCACAAGCGCTGTAATTTCGGCCTTTGCCTGCGCCACAACATCCATCTGCTTCTGCGCCGCGCGTGTTTCGATGACGATGGCCAGCGGAGCGAGGATCATCAGTCCGGACAAAAGCGTGCCCAAAAACCCATAGATCACAGTCACAACCGCGCGTCGCACTAAAATTACCCCCAAGCTCGGTTCAGACTGCCATCTCACCTGCCTGGGATCAATATTGTCCAAACGCCCTTTATTTGTTCAAAAAACGCCTACCGGAGTCTCCTACTCTTGCCACTCCAGCGCCCCTTTGGCTAGAACGAGCCGATAGACAATGCTGGACCTGCCAGACCCAAAGGACGCGACCTATGCTCGATTTAACCTATGACGCCCCGAAACCCAAAGTCATTGCTGGCGCGACGGGCGATTGGGAGCTGGTGATCGGCCTTGAAGTCCACGCCCAGGTGTCGACGCGCGCCAAGTTGTTCTCGGGCGCTTCGACGTTGTTTGGTGCCGAGCCGAACTCAAACGTTGCGTTTGTGGATGCCGGCATGCCCGGTATGTTGCCCGTCATCAACGCCGAATGCGTCGCACAAGCCGTGCGGACCGGGCTTGGGCTGAAAGCCGCAATCAACCTGCGATCCGCGTTTGACCGAAAGAACTATTTCTATCCTGATCTGCCCCAGGGCTACCAGATCAGCCAGCTCTATCAGCCGATCGTCGGCGAGGGCGAAGTGCTGGTCGAACTCGGTGATGGCACCGCGCGCACAGTCCGGATCGAACGCATTCACCTGGAACAGGACGCTGGCAAAAGTATCCACGACATGGATCCCACCATGTCGTTTGTCGATCTCAACCGCACCGGCGTCGCGTTGATGGAAATCGTCTCGCGTCCTGATATCAGGGGTCCGGAAGAGGCTGCCGCCTATGTCGGAAAACTGCGCCAGATCATGCGGTATCTGGGCACATGCGACGGCAATATGCAAAATGGCAACTTGCGCGCAGATGTTAACGTATCAGTCTGTCGTCCGGGCGATTACGAAACATATCAAGCCAGCCAAGATTTCAGCCATCTTGGGACTCGCTGCGAAATCAAGAACATGAACTCCATGCGCTTTATCCAAGCTGCAATTGACCATGAAGCCCGTCGGCAGATCGCCATCTTGGAAGATGGCGGCAGCGTGACCCAGGAAACTCGGCTTTACGACCCTGACAAAAACGAGACCCGCTCGATGCGGTCCAAGGAAGAAGCCCATGACTACCGTTACTTCCCTGACCCCGATCTGCTGCCGCTTGACATCGAGCAAAGCTATGTCGATGCCCTTGCAGCGGACCTGCCAGAGTTGCCAGACGCGAAAAAAGCACGGTTTATCAAAGATTTTGGCCTGTCAGACTATGACGCCAGCGTACTGACCGCCGACACCGAGGATGCCGCTTTCTTTGAAGCGGCGGCCCAAGGGCGCGACGGTAAGCTTGCCGCGAACTGGGTCATCAATGAGCTGTTTGGTCGGCTCAAGAAGGACGACAAGGACATCGCCAACAGCCCGGTTTCACCAGATCAGCTTGGTGGGATCATTTCGCTGATTTCCTCTCAGGCGATCTCAGGCAAAATCGCCAAGGACCTGTTCGAGATCGTCTATACCGAAGGGGGCGATCCGGCTGAGATCGTGGAGGCCCGCGGGATGAAACAGGTCACAGATACCGGGGCCATCGAAGCGGCCGTGGACGAAATCATTGCCGCCAATCCCGCCCAGGTCGAAAAAGCAAAAGCCAACCCCAAGCTGGCAGGGTGGTTTGTGGGGCAGGTGATGAAAGCAACCGGTGGCAAAGCCAATCCCAAAGCGGTGAACGAAATCGTGGCCGCGAAGCTGGCGCCTTAAGGGCGCAGGCATGGACAAACGGTCTGCGGCCGAAAGAAAGGTCAGGGCGCGTCATGATCCGTCTGGATGGCCCTCGCGCCGTCCAAGTGGCCGCTGCATCACATCGCTAAGTCTGGGCTGAACGGCTGTCCGTCCTGTTTTGGGCATCCCAGTATCCCGCGACGACGCTGCAGCTATACAAGCGGTCCAATCCGCTTTAAGCACGCGATCTCACCGCAAAACCGCGCCCTATTTTCGAAAGCTATTGCCTTGCTCGCTCCCCTCTCGAAAGCCTTAGAGTCAAAAGGCTATGACACGTTGACCCCGGTTCAAGAGGCGGTCACCAAACCGAGCCTGATGGATCGAGACCTGCTGGTTTCGGCGCAAACCGGATCCGGCAAAACTGTTGGTTTCGGTCTGGCCATTGCGCCAACTGTCTTGGATGGCGTCGATTTTTTTCCACCCGCAGGTGCGCCTTTGGCAGTTGTGATTGCGCCGACCCGTGAATTGGCCCTTCAGGTCAAACGCGAACTTGGGTGGCTTTATGCCCAAACCGGCGCGCAGGTGGCATCGACTGTGGGCGGTATGGATATGCGCGACGAACGGCGCAGCTTGGAACGTGGCACCCATATGGTCGTGGCCACCCCAGGGCGTTTGCGCGATCACATCCAGCGCGGCTCTATTGATTTGTCCGAAATCCGCGCGGTGGTTCTTGATGAAGCGGACGAGATGCTGGATCTGGGTTTTCGCGAAGATCTTGAGTTTATCCTCGAGGCCTGTCCAGAAAGCCGCCGCACGCTGATGTTTTCAGCCACAGTGCCGCGCGCCATCGCCACGCTTGCGCAATCTTATCAAAAAAACGCCGAACGTGTGATGACTTCGCAAGAGCGCACACAACATGCTGACATTGTTTACCGCGCAATGCCGGTGATGGATCGGGACGCGGAAAATGCGATTATCAACGTGTTGCGTTACTACGATGCGCAAACCGCGATTGTTTTTGGCAACACACGTGCGACTGTCAACCGACTGACCACGCGGTTTTCAAACCGCGGTTTCTCTGTTGTGGCGTTATCGGGTGAATTGACACAATCGGAGCGCGCCAATGCCTTGCAATCGATGCGTGACGGGCGGGCCCGCGTTTGCGTGGCGACCGATGTCGCGGCACGCGGAATCGATTTGCCCAACCTCGAATTGGTGATTCATGCAGAACTGCCATCGAACCATGAGACGCTCTTGCATCGTTCGGGCCGGACCGGGCGTGCCGGGCGCAAAGGCGTCAGCGCCATGATCGTTCCAGTCAAGTTTCGCAAGAAGGCCGAGCGTCTATTGAAGTTCGCTAAGTTGACGGCCGAATGGGGGCCCGCCCCCTCGGCCGAACAGGTCCTACAAAAAGATCGCGCGCGTTTACTGAACGATCCTGTCTGGACACAAAAACCACCCGAGATGGCGGCTGCGCTCATCGCACAACTGGTCGAGACGTACACCCCACAACAGCTCGCCAGCGCTTATGTACAGCTGTTTACATCCAAACAATCGGCCCCTGAAGATCTGGGCGATGTTGGCGCAGCCCCAGCGGCGCGGGCGCCGTTTGGGCCAAGCGCTTGGTTCTCAGTCTCGATCGGGCGCCAAGCCGGGGCCGATCCACGCCGATTGTTGCCCATGTTGTGCCGTGCAGGCGACATCACCCGTGACGATATTGGCGCGATCCGAATTCAAAATGATCAAACCTATGTCGAGATTTTGCAAAGCCGCAAATCGGGATTTTTGAAGGCGATTGGTGAGGGTATGACGTTAGAGGACGGCGTCGTCTTGACCGAACTTTCAAGCGCGCCGGACCTGGAGCCCGCGCCCTCTCGCGGCTCACGCCCAAATCGAAGCTCTGATCGGCCCCCCAACCGAGGCCCGCGCGCAGACCGCGGTTTTGGTCCAGACCGAACCGGCAGGCCGGACCGTGGTGCGAAACCCAATCCCGCAGCCGCCAAATCCGCCATCAAGCCCAAATCGGACCCCGTGCGCGAAAAGGCTGACGCGCGCAAACCCCACTCTTCGAAAAACAAAAGTCCGCATCCTGGCGTCAAGTCTGCGCGCAGACAAGACCATGGCGGACCGCGCGCCAAACCCGAGCGGAAAACCGAAGGCTTTAAGCCCGGAGATACACCAGACAGGAAGAAAGACAGTGACCGGCCTCGCGGCAAACCGACTGGGAAAGCCGATGGCCGCAAGCCAGACATAAAAAAGGACAGCGGGAAGTCTTCTGGTAAAGTCGGTGGGAAATTTGGTGACAAATTTGCCGGAAAGTCGAGCGGGACATCAGGGGGCAAGCGCTTCGGCGGCCGCAGCGAGGACGCTCGTCCTGCGGCAAAACCGCGGACCAACGCCATGGACACCTCCAAGCGGTTTGTCCCGCCCTCCGGTGCGCCAAACGCCAAGCGCTCTCAAGGTGGCAAACCCAAAAAGACAGGCTCAAATCGTGGCGGTGACGCTCCGATGACACGCAAATAGCGCCAGCATTGCTGACAAACCATACAGCCCACTCAAACATCAGCACTGCGCGGAATACAGGTGAGGGCGGTAAATTATCCGTGATGTCATGTTCGCAAACGCACAACCACTTTTGTTGACCAGGCACGCAATACAACCTCATGTCCGTTGTTCTTGGCGAAACAGACATTTGTCAATCATGTGGGCATGGTGGCCGAATACTCCAAAGCCGTTTGGTATCTTGGGCCCGCTTCACGGCGTTGATAATTTTATTTAAACCCGGATCTCGATCGCCAGCGCATGTATACGGCTGACCAGCTCACGTCCGATGGCGGCGTGCACGGCCCGGTGCCGGGCGATGCGGCTCAACGGGGCCAATTCTGGCACCGCAATCATGACGTTAAAGTGGCTCTCGCCGCCATCTTGATACCCCGCATGTCCGCGGTGGCTTTCACTGTCATCGACAACCTCAAGGGCGGTGATTGTGAAAGCTGCTCGCAGCTTGGTTTCAATTTCGTCACGCACGCTCATTTTTCGGTTATCCCCTTTTCCTCCGCCTTTTTGTCTTTAAACTACTCTCTCCGAGTCGCGAAGGAACGAGAAGATGGCAGATCGACCAGATCCCTTTGGATTTAATATGAGTGCGGCAGCTGACAAGAAAAAGCGCGGCAGAGCTCGACGGGGCATGTCAGGGGCTGTCGATACATCGCAGCGGGTTTGTCAACATGAAGGCTGTCGAGAAGCGGGCAAATATCGCGCCCCGAGATCGCCTGATGTTTTGGATGAATTTTTGTGGTTTTGTAAGGATCACGTCCGGGAATATAACCTAAAGTGGAATTTCTTTAACGGCCAAACCGAAGACGATCTGGCGCGCCAAATGGACAGCGATAAGGTCTGGAACCGCGACACGAAGCCGTTCAAGAAATCAGTTGAAGAGCGCGCATGGGAACGGCTGGGCATCAATGACGCCCATGAAGTGCTGGGCGGAAATGCCACTCGCAACCCTGGCAAGTCGATCACCGGGACGCGCAAGCTGCCGCCCACCGAACGCCGTGCGATCGAAATCCTAGAGGCAAAGGATCACTGGACCAAACCGGAGATCCGCAAATCATACAAAGCCCTGATAAAGGTGCTGCACCCGGATATGAATGGCGGCGACCGATCGGACGAAGATAAGCTGCAAGAGGTTGTCTGGGCTTGGGATCAGATTAAAGACAGCCGTAATTTCAAAAACTGAGGGCGTGAGAATGCGCGGGATCTTAGCGGCGTTGGCAATAGGCTTTACGGCGCCTGTTGCGGCGTTGGATTTTCCGCAAATGCCACTGTATGGGCGGGCCTTTGAGCTGCCGGATCCGGATTTGATCACATGGCAGATCACGCAACGCTTTGCCACCTTTTCCTCTTTGCCAAGGGCCACCGAGGTCTTTGAACGTTATCAGTTTTTGCCCGGCGAGACCGCTGAGCAATGGCATGCGCGGCTTTGGGCGCGCGACGGTGCGCAGTTTGAATCGCCCTATGCTGGTCCGCTGCGCGCGGTGTCGCCGCTGTCGCGCTTTGATCTGACATTGGATGATCCCAGCCGCGATCAGCTGCCGTGGGACCACGCGCGGCAATTGCACAATCCGGTGGTGCTTGATGTGCTGCGCAACGAAAATAATCCAAATTATCTGGTCGAGATTACAATGTCCTATCCCAACACCCGCCCCTGTATCTGGGATGTGGGCGACGGCCTGGTGTTATCGACCCCTGATTGTTCGCGACCGATCACGTGGCAAACGCCAATTACGGGGGCAACAATCGGCTTGCGGTTCGAAGGAGCCTTAGGTGGTGCGGTTTTCCGGGTTGATCCGGACCACAAGGTCATTGTTGGATTGGGCGACAGTTTCGGATCCGGCGAAGGCAATCCCGATCTGCCCGCGAAATGGCGCGACGATTATACCCCACCCACCGGGCAAACCACCTGGTTGACCCATAATGACCGGCTGAGCCTGGTGCACCGGGCGCGGTGGCTCAGCGAGCGGTGTCATCGGTCGTTCTTCAATGCTCAGAGCCTGACCGCCTTTTCCCTCGCGTCGCAAAACCCACATCAAATTGTGACCTTTCTGAATTATGCCTGCACCGGAGCCGAGATGTTCAACGGTGTGTTGTTGCCTCAATATGCACCGGGTCGGGTTTCAAAAAACAAGGTGCCCCATAATCGGTTTTCCCAGCTCAACGCGGCCGTGATCGAGCTGTGCCGCGCGGGCAGGCTTGTGTTTGAAGACGTCGCCAGCAGCGTTGTCGCAGGCCAGTCCTTGAAGATGTTCGCGCGTCGGGGTTTGCCACTCGCCTCGGACCTACAGCTCAATGACGGGTTTGACGTGCGCTTGCGATTGCAGCGCTCTGCAACTGATGACACCCAGCCGCGGGGCGCGATGCTGCGCTGTCGCGATGGGCAATTGCGCGCGCCAGACCAGATCTTGCTGTCCATTGGGGGCAATGACATCGGGTTTGGCAACTTGATCCAGTATTTTCTAGTCCCCTTGGGCACTCCGATTGATGGGGCTCTGCTGCCCGAGTTCTGTCCTGATCCGGCGTATCGCTATGATACCGGCGCGTTTCCGGGTGCGGCCCAGCATTGCCGTGCGGCAGATGTGCGTGCGCCGGGATATCACAGTGGCACTCTTGTGGGCCTGAACCAAGCCAATGGTCTGCGCGCCCGTTATGGCTTTTTGACGCGTGCAATTTTTTCCTATTTGGCGACTCCGCCTGAGCGCATTTTACTGCCTTTTTATCCGGATCCTTTGCGCACAGGGCGCCGCTTCGATCCGACCCAGCCCGACGCTGCGTTCTGTGGCCCGGTGGCAGAGCGCAATGTGACCGGTGCTGGCGAAGGCTATAGCCTGCTAAGCCCTTTCAATGCGTTGAAAGGCGCAGACCCGACAGCGTTGATCGGCAAATGGCCCTTTAACCTGCGGGCCAGCGAGGCCAGCTTGGCCCTTGGCCAGATTGAAGACTTGCGTGCTGCGATGATCCGGGCATCGCAGGCCACGGGCTTGACACTCGTTTGCGCGACCCGCGATGCCTTTTTGGGGGCGGGCTGGTGGATGGGCAGCAAGTTGAACCTGCCCTCGCATGGCTCTGCCATGGCCCGGTGGCGTCCTGCCGATTGGCAACCTTACGCATATAGTCGTGCCAATCGCGCCGTGCGCACCGGCAACGATAGCTTTTTGACGCAAGCCTCGGGTGCAGGCGATATCCACGGAATCCTGCACCCGAACCTGACGGGCCATACCCGCATGGCGGACGCGATTCTGAGGCGACTGGCGCAATGATCCGGCATGTTCCCGCCGTGATCCTTGGTGCTGGCGCCGCGGGGATGATGTGCGCCGCCCAGAGCGGTCCGGGCAGTGTCGTGATCGATCACATGAACGCGCCTGGCGAGAAAATCCGGATCTCTGGGGGTGGGCGCTGTAATTTTACCAATATGTTTGCAGGGCCAGAAAATTTTATCAGTCAAAATCCGCATTTCGCAAAATCGGCGTTGAGCCGGTACGCACCGTGGGACTTTGTGGCGTTGGTCGATCGCTACAAGATCGGCTGGTATGAAAAGACGCTGGGTCAACTGTTTTGCGAAGAAAGCTCTAAGCAAATCATAAAAATGCTGGTCGATGAATTAGAGGCCGTCGGCTCGGAACTTTGGTTGGACACGTCGGTGCAGGACATACGGCACGATGGCCAGCGCTTCACACTTGCGCTGACCCGCGCGGGGCGCGTGTTGAGCGTTACCACAGATGCGCTGGTGGTGGCGTGTGGTGGCAAATCAATCCCCAAGATCGGAGCCTCGGATCTGGGCTACCGGATTGGCAAACAGTTTGGCCATGCGGTGGTTGAAACGCGCCCGGGGCTCGTGCCGCTGACCTTTGGTGACGATTTCACCGCATTGGCAGGTGTTGCGACCCACGCGCGGATCACCTGCGGGACCACAAGTTTTGATGAAGCGCTGTTGTTTACCCACCGTGGTCTTTCGGGCCCGGCGGTTTTGCAAGCGTCCAGTTATTGGCGCGAGGGTCAGCCGATATCGGTGCATCTGCGTCCTGATATGGACATGCGAGACGCGCTTCGCGTCGCCCGACAAACCGCAGGTCGGCGCGAGATTGCGACTGTGCTGGCCGAGCATTTGCCGAAACGCCTTGCACAAGCGCGCGCGGAACGTGCAGGCCTGACGGGCAATCTCGCCGATCAATCTGATCCCAAGCTCGATCGTTTGATGGCTCATTTGAACGCATGGACATTAACGCCCACGGGTACCGAAGGCTATCGCAAGGCCGAAGTCACCCTCGGCGGCATCGATACCAACGCGCTGACTGCGCGCAGTCTTGAGTCGACCCATGTCCAGGGGCTCTATTTTATTGGTGAAGTGGTCGATGTGACCGGCTGGCTGGGGGGCTATAATTTCCAGTGGGCCTGGGCCAGCGGTGTCGCCGCCGGTCAGGCAATAGCAAAGCGGCGGCAAACTGCGCGGTAGGATAGCCCTTTCCCTTGCCCCTGCGAGCAATATATTGCACGACCAAGGCCGCGACAGTCAGGTCGTGACGCGAGCGAGATAAGGACTTCACATGGATACAGGCGCCAAACCGACCGAAATACTTTCGGTACGAGATATCTTTGGCATCGACACGGATATGACCGTGCAGGGCTTTGCGGACGGCTCTGACCGGGTCCCGACGCTTGATCCCACTTACAAGTTCGACCCTGATACGACATTGGCGATCCTTGCCGGTTTTGATCGCAACCGCCGAGTGATGGTGCAGGGCTATCATGGCACCGGCAAATCCACCCATATCGAGCAAGTCGCAAGCCGCCTGAACTGGCCCTGTGTCCGGGTCAACCTTGACAGCCATATCAGCCGTATCGATCTGATCGGCAAAGACGCGATCAAGCTGCGCGACGGTGTCCAGGTGACCGAATTTCACGAAGGGATCCTGCCGTGGTCCCTGCGCAACCCCACTGCCATTGTTTTCGATGAATATGACGCCGGTCGCGCGGACGTTATGTTTGTGATCCAGCGCGTCTTGGAAACCGACGGCAAACTGACGCTGCTCGATCAGAACGAGGTGATTGAACCGCACCCTTATTTCCGGATTTTCGCCACTGCCAACACCGTTGGTTTGGGCGACACCACCGGTCTCTATCATGGGACCCAGCAGATCAATCAAGGCCAGATGGATCGCTGGAGCCTGGTTGCGACGCTCAATTACCTATCGCATGATGCCGAGACTCAAATCGTGCTGGCCAAGAACCCGCATTACAACACCGAGACTGGCCGCAAGCATGTCAGCCAGATGGTGACCGTTGCCGATCTGACCCGCCGGGCGTTCATGGCGGGCGATTTATCCACTGTAATGAGCCCAAGGACCGTAATCGCATGGGCCCAAAATGCCGAGATTTTCCGTAATATCGGCTATGCATTCCGCCTCACATTTTTGAATAAATGTGATGAACTGGAACGCCAAACCGTGGCTGAGTTCTACCAGCGTTGTTTTGACGAGGAACTTCCCGAAAGTGCCGTCAGCGCGAGCATGGGATGAGCGCCGTTGCAGCCGCAATGCCGCGGCATGGGCCGTCATGTGTTTGAAGACCAATGGGCGGCGCCGGATCGGTGCCGCCCTGTTCATATCCTCCTCTTGGCGCTGATCGCGGCGTCCAAATAGCGCAAGGTGACAGCTCGATGATCCCAACACGCGATGACATTCAAGCCGCATATACACGGATCAGCCCGTATTTGCGCCGCACGCCTGCGATGCAGATCGAAGAAAATGCCCTTGGTTTGCCCTATCCGGTGGCGCTCAAGCTCGAGCACACACAAATCACCGGCAGTTTCAAACTGCGCGGTGCATTGAACAATATTCTTGGCGCACAGGTGCCTGAAGCTGGGGTTGTGGCGGCCTCGGGGGGCAACCATGGTGCGGGCGTGGCTTATGCTGCGACCCAATTGGGGCATGCTTCGAAGGTGTTCGTGCCCAAGACCATTGCCAAGCAGGAAAAACTCCGCCGGATGCGCGCATTCGGCGCCGAGGTCGTTTTGACCGAAGGGTCGGTTGCCGATTGCATGACCCAATACGCGGCCTACGCCGAGGCCAGCGGTGCATTGGCCGTACATCCTTATGATACTGCGCCGACCGTGACTGGCCAAGGCACGGTTGCGTTGGAATTCGAACAGCAAATAGAAGGTCTCGACACAGTCTTGATTTCAGTCGGCGGCGGTGGGTTGATCGGCGGCGTGGCCGCGTGGTGCGCGGGCCGCATTAAAGTGGTCGCCGTGGAAACGCATCTGACCAACACGCTAAGCCTGTCTATGACGCAAGGTCCCGATATCAATGTATTGGCCAGCGGAATAGCTGCCAGTTCGCTGGGCGGACCCGCGCTTGGGGCATTGCCCTATAAAATTGCGAAAGCCTGGATTGACACTCATGTGTTGGTGCACGACGCCGATGTGTTTGACGCAGGCCAACGCCTGTGGGAGGCCACACGGTTGGTCAGTGAACCCGGCGCGGCCACTGCTCTGGCTGGGCTGACCAGCGGTGCATATGTCCCCGCTGCCGACGAGCGGGTCGGGGTTTTGATCTGTGGCGGCAACTCAGATGTCGACTGGTTTGTCCAAGGGCGGTCACCTGAATGAACCGCACACGAACTGCCATTTACGCCAACTTTCTGGCGCTGCCGCGCTGGGCACACCCGGTCTGCCCTGCTGCACAAGACGCCATGGCAGAGCGCCTGCTTACCCTCGAAGAGATCACCATCTGCGACGTTCGGCGCAGGCTAGACTTCGGGCCGAAAACCGAACGCGCCGCGGATGTCACAAATGTAATCGCATTGCTTGCGATGGCGATCTTGCGGTTGTTGTTCTGGCGCATGCGAACCCGTGCCAGAGCCGCCCGCGCGATCCTTAAGACATTGCGGGCTGCGGCTGAGCCTGCCAGCATATCCCAACGATTTGTCATGTCTATTGCGCCTTTTGTTTTGGAACAGATCAATGAGTAAAGCTCCAGAAAACCCATCGGATCCATTCAAAAAGGCACTGGCAGACGCCACCCGCGTGTTGGCGGACGATCCTGAAATTGGCGTGACTTATTCGGTTGATCCTCCGGGGATGACCAACGACAGTATCCGGCTGCCGCAAGTCTCGCGACGGATGACCAAGGACGAAGTCTTGCTGGCGCGCGGCACTGCCGATGCCTATGCGCTGCGTCGCAAGTATCACAACGCCGACACCCATGCACGGTATGAGCCTGCAGGCCAGATGGCTCGTGATGTGTATGAGGCAATGGAAACCGCCCGGTGTGAAGCTGTTGGCGCCCGCACAATGCCAGGCACGGCCGGCAATATCGACGCCAAGATTGGCGCAGAAGCCGAGCGCAGGGGCTATGCGCAAATCGATACCGCTGGCGAAGCTCCTCTGTCGGTCGCTGCGGGTTACCTTGTGCGCAGTCTGGCAACTGGGCGGACCCTGCCCGAAGGGGCACAAAACGTGCTTGATCTGTGGCGCGAGCATATTGAGGGTCAGGGCTATGATACCCTCAACGCGCTCGACGATTGTCTGAACGATCAGACAGCGTTCGCAAAATTGGCGCGCCAGCTGATTGAGGATCTCGGCTATGGCGATCAATTGGGTGACGATCCCGACGATCAGGACGACGAAACTGAAAAGCAATCTCAGCAAGATGAAGAACAACAGCAACAAGAAGATCAAAACGACGACAGCCAGGATGAAGGCGACGAGCAAGACCAATCACCGGACGAAATTCAATCCGAGCAAGCCGATACCAGCGAGGCCCAGGTCAGCGCCGATGATATGGCCGATACCGACGATGCAGAACAAACCGAGCTGCCCGAAGGCGATGCCCCGCTGGAGCCGCCGGATGCGGCCCCTCATTCAGATGCGGACCCCGATTACACCGTCTGGAACACTCAGTTCGACGAAGAAATCAACGCCGAAGATCTGGCTGAGCCCGCCGAGTTAGAGCGCCTTCGCGCCTATCTTGATCAGCAGTTGGAACCGCTAAAGGGAGCGGTCTCACGTCTGGCAAATAAATTGCAACGCCGCTTGCAAGCCCAGCAAAATCGTAGTTGGAGCTTCGACATGGAGGAAGGCATCCTTGATGTCGGTCGTCTGGCGCGGGTTGTTGCTAACCCCACAACCCCGCTGAGTTTCAAGGTCGAACAAGACACTGAATTCCGCGACACCGTGGTGACATTGCTGTTGGACAATTCCGGGTCCATGCGCGGGCGGCCGATTTCGATTGCTGCGATTTGTGCCGATGTGCTGTCGCGCACTCTGGAGCGCTGCCAGGTCAAAGTCGAAGTTCTGGGCTTTACCACCCGCGCCTGGAAAGGCGGACAAAGCCGCGAGGGCTGGTTGAAAGAGGGTCGTCCCCAGCAACCAGGACGCCTGAACGATCTGCGCCACATCATCTACAAGCCAGCCGACGCACCGATGCGTCGGACCCGTAATAATTTGGGTCTGATGATGAAAGAGGGCTTGCTGAAGGAAAATATTGACGGCGAAGCGCTGGAATGGGCTTACAAACGCACGATCGCCCGGCCAGAAGCACGAAAGATTTTGATGGTGATTTCGGATGGTGCCCCGGTCGATGACAGCACGTTGTCGGTGAATCCTGCAAATTATCTGGAAAAGCACCTGCGTGACGTGATCGCCATGGTTGAAAAGCGCCGCGGAATCGAACTTTTGGCGATTGGCATCGGCCATGACGTGACCCGCTATTACGAACGTGCGGTTACAATCACCGATGTCGAGCAACTTGCCGGCGCCATGACTGAACAGCTGGCGGCGTTGTTTGACAGCGATCCTCGTGCCCGTGCCCGGTTTTCCGGCCTGAAACGTACCGGGTGATCTGGCAAGGGGATGAAGGCAATTGAAAAAGGGGGTCGACATGTTTCAAAGCTTTGAGGTCACGTCCTATCCCGAACGGGGCCCGGCGCGTTTGGAGGCTTTGCGCGCGCAATTGCGCCGCGAAGGCGTCGATGGTTTTTTGGTGCCACGCGCGGATCTGCATCAGGGCGAATATGTCGCTCCCCGGGATGAACGCCTGGCGTGGTTGACGGGCTTTACCGGGTCCGCCGGGTTTTGTGCGGTCTTGTTGGACCAAGCAGGTGTGTTCATCGATGGCCGCTACCGTGTTGCTGTGAAGTCTCAGGTTGATTTGGACGTTTTCACCCCGGTGCCTTGGCCCGATGTCAAGCTGGCCGACTGGCTGCGAGAGGCCTGGCCCAAAGGCGGCAAACTGGCCTATGATCCATGGCTGCACACCAAAGGTGAGATCACGCGCCTGAGCACCGGGCTTGAGGGGTCTGGCATTGCGTTGTGCGAGACCGATAACTTTGTCGACCGGGTCTGGGAAGACCAACCGGACCCGCCGATGGGCAAGATCATGGCCTATCCCCAGCACTTTGCTGGGCGCAGCGATGAAGACAAACGCAGATGGCTGTGCGGAATTCTAAATCAGGCGGAACAGCAAGCCCTGGTGTTGACCTTGCCGGATTCAATCGCCTGGTTGCTCAACATTCGCGGCTCAGACATTGATCGCATCCCAGTGGTGCAGGCCTGTGCGATCTTGCAATCGGATGGGCGGATGGATTTGTTCACCGATCCGTCCAAGGCCTCTGATATCGCGCTGGATCCGATGGTGACTCTGCGGTCCATGGACCAGTTCGCCCCAGCGCTCGCGGCGCTCGTTGGTCCTGTGCGGGTCGATGAAACCACCGCGCCACTGGCTGTGACCCGCCATCTTGAGCGCGGCGGCGTGCCGATCATCTATAACGCGGATCCCTGTATTCTTGAAAAAGCCCAAAAAACCGATGCCGAAATCGCGGGTGCGCGCGCAGCGCATTTGCGCGATGGCGCCGCCATGGTTCATTTCTTGGCCTGGCTTGACGACCGCGCTCCCAAGGGCGGGCTTACCGAAATCGATGTTGTCACCGCACTTGAAGGGTTTCGGCGCCAATCGTCTGCGCTGCGTGATATCAGCTTTGAGACGATCTGCGGTGCCGGCCCGCACGGGGCGATCATGCATTATCGGGTGTCCCAGCAGAGCAATCGCACACTTGGTCACGGCGAGCTCTTGGTTGTCGATAGCGGTGGGCAATATTTGGATGGCACCACAGACATAACCCGGACCATCGCATTGGGACCACCGCCCGCAGAGGCGCGCGATGCATTCACACGCGTCTTACAAGGGATGATTGCAATCAGTCGCGCGCGCTTTCCCAAGGGCGTGTCCGGGCGCGATCTCGACCCATTGGCCCGAGCGCCGCTGTGGATGGCGGGACAGGATTTCAACCATGGAACAGGGCACGGCGTTGGCGCGTATCTCAGCGTTCATGAGGGACCTCAGAGGATCAGCCGGGTGTCTGAAGTGCCACTATGTCCTGGTATGATTTTGTCAAACGAGCCCGGATACTACCGCGAAGGCGAATTCGGCATCCGCATTGAAAATCTGATCGTGGTGCGGGAAGCCCCAGTCCTGGCCGCCGGAGACGACCTTGCCATGTACGACTTTGAAACGCTGACTTATGTTCCAATCGACCGCCGCTTGATTGTGGCAGCCATGTTATCGCCCGGTGAGCGTGCGTGGCTCGATCAATACCACGCAGATGTCGCTCGGTTGATTGGGCCACTGGTTAAGCCCGGGGCCCGGATTTGGCTCGAGAGTGCGACAGCGCCGCTTGGGTGACAGCACTGGCCAAATCACCGCCAACCTGTCATTCTTGAGGGCTCCGGGCGTGTGACCAGCGGTCGCCCTTGATCCTCAATTCATATCCCTTTACAGGTACCGCTGCCATGGCTGATGATATTAAAATTCGCAAATTGACCGGGACTTGGGTGGTCCGCACCGGCGGCGCGGTGCTGGCGGAAACGGCCCAAGCGCTCGAACTCTCCGAGACCAGCCGAGAGCCTGTGATCTATTTTTCGCGAGCCGATGTCGGCATGGCATTTCTGGACCGTTCACAGACGACTGGTCATTGCCCCCACAAGGGTGAGGCGACGTATTTTTCAATTGCGGCCGAAGGCGGCACGATTCAGGACGCGGCCTGGTCTTACGAGGACCCAAAGGCCCAGGTTGAACGGATCAGAGACTACATTGCATTTGACAGTGAAAAGGTGAACGTCGAAGAGCTGTAGCGCTTATTCAGACGGCTTTTCGACGGCGTGCTCCGTGAACAACTTTGTCTGCACCATGAAAAATGCAAAAAGCACAGCCGGGAATGCGAACGTTTCAATTTCGACCCAAGCATCGGTGGAGAGGGTGCGCCAAACGATTTCATTGGCAAGGGCCATCACCGCGAACATGGCGGTCAAACGCTTGGTCAAGATCATAAAGCCTGCATCGGTCAGCGGCATCAGATCTTCCATCACAAAGGCCAGGAAAGATTGGCCGCGCAAAAGGCCGATCCCCAGTGTAATCGCAAAAAATGCATAAACGAATGTGGTCTTCATCTTAAAGAACGTCTCGTCATTGAAAATAACGGTCATACTGCCAAAAAAGATGACCATAACCGCCGTAAGAACCTGCATTCGACTGATCTTGCCCGACAATTTCCACAACAATGCGATAGAGGCCAAAATCAGCGGAATAAATGCCGCTGTCACGACAATAAAGCCGCTATATTCGCGCTCGGCGATGGTAAATATTTCGTCCTTAAGGCGCGAATAAGCGATAAAGAAAATCAACACCGGGCCCAGCTCAAGCGCCAGTTTCAGGCCGGGGAAAATGGGCTTTGCGGTCTTCATATGCGGTCTCCTATCCAGCCAATTCAACTATCACTGCCCCGGCTGCGATCAAGGCCATAAGAAGTGTGCGGCGCGGGCCGACAGTTTCTTTCAGGAACACCCATCCGATCAATGCGGCAAAAACCGTCGAGGTCTCGCGTAGGACGGCCGCTTCGCCGACATCATCAAGCCGAGTGGCCAGCATGATCGAGCCAAAACTAAAGACCGCAATCACCGCACCGATTGCGCCGCGCATCATCAACGGTCCAAGGGCAGGTGGATCGGGCATTTGGCGGTACCGAACCACCGCTATGATAGGCATGTTCAGACCGTCAAGAAAGAAAAACCACGCCAGAAAGGTGAACGGGTCAGCCGTCGCACGTATGCCATAGGCATCGTAGGTCGTGTAAAGCGCGACAAACAGCCCCGTGGCAAACGCGAGCCCAAGGGCAGTCAAAAGCGTTTCTCTGTTCATCTCGACATGCCGCAAATTATAGGCCGCCAACCCAAAGATGCCGATCAACAGGATCGCGACCCCGGCCCATTGCTGGGCTGAAAAGGTCTCACCAAACAAAAAACCGGCGCCGATGACGGTGAATAGCGGACCGGTGCCGCGTACAACCGGATAGACCACCGTGTAGGCACCACGCGTATAGGCCATGGCTTGCAACCACTTATATCCGATATGGATCACCCAAACTGTCGCAAATATGGTCCACATATGCGGTTCGGGCCAGGGCACGACAAAGAAAGCAAACGGGGCCGCCATCAATGCGTAACAGATGTCTATTGCGCCTCGGGTCAGCCATGGATCGTGGCGCCCTTTTTGAATTGCGCCAAAAGCGGCATGCAAGACGGCGGCAAAAAGCGCCAAAGCCATGGCGAGGGTTTCACCCGTTTGCGTATGGGCCAGATCTGTGATCCACATCCCCATGTTCAAAAACCCAAAAGGATTGCGCATCCCGGTCCAGATTGGGATATTTCTGCCATCTGGACCTCGTCCCTAGACAGGTGTCGCGCCAGTTAAAGCGGCCGCAAAGTCCTGCGGATCAAACGGGGCAAGGTCATCTAACTGTTCACCCACACCGATGGCATGGATGGGCAGTCCAAATTTGTCCGCCAGTGCTACAAGCACACCGCCGCGTGCTGTCCCGTCGAGCTTTGTCATCACCAAGCCGGACACATTGGCAATTTTGGTAAATGTCTCAACCTGGCTGAGCGCGTTCTGCCCGGTGGTGGCATCCAGAACAAGCAGCGTATTGTGCGGCGCCTCCGGGTCAATCTTGCGAATGACCCGAACGATTTTGGCCAGTTCCTCCATTAGGTCGGCTCTGTTTTGCAAACGCCCGGCTGTATCGATCATCAACAAGTCGGCGCCCTTTGTTTTTGCTTGGGTGAAAGCATCAAATGCAAGGCTCGCGGGGTCGCTGCCCTCGGGCGCTGTCAAAACTGGAACGCCCGCGCGGATGCCCCAGACCTGAAGCTGTTCGACAGCTGCCGCGCGAAACGTGTCGCCTGCTGCAATCACCACCGACTTGCCAGCGGCTTTGAACTGGCTGGCCAGTTTGCCTATGGTCGTCGTTTTTCCCGACCCATTGACGCCGACCACCAGAACAACTTGGGGCTTTTGCATATAAAGCGGCATCGGTTTGGCGACTGGATCCATGATCCGGGTGATTTCCGCAGCCAGCAGATCTTTGATATCATTGGTTGAAAATCGGCGTCCGAACCGACCTTCGGCGATGTTGGCAGCCACGCGCAGGGCCGTGTCAACACCCATATCTGACGCAATCAACAGCTCTTCCAGGCTCTCTAACATCGCGTCGTCCAGGACGCGGCGCGCGCGTGCCTGGTCTGTGGAGACAGCGGCATTGGGCGCCTCGTCGACAATCGCGTCCAGGCCTTCGTCGATTTTGGACGCGGATTTGAACATCCGCTCTTTGAGCTTTTTCAAAAACGACATCAGGGATCCTTCTGCTGGAACAGGCCTTCACTTAATACGGCCCTGCTGCGAGCGGAAGGGGGTATCGCGCTTGGTCAAGAGCCCAGGCTGGCTGTGGGCTTAAACCTCGTCTTTAAAGTGCTTCAGCGTCGAGCGGATCGGGTTTGGGGCCGCTTGACCCAGACCGCAGATAGAGGCGTCGGCCATCGCGGTTGCAATTTCTTCTAGCAAAGGTGCATCCCATGTTTCGGCCTGCATCAACTTCACAGCTTTTTCACAACCCACCCGGCACGGGGTACATTGTCCACAGCTTTCATCTTCAAAAAAGCGCAACATGTTCAATGCCGCGTTACGGATTTTATCTTGATCAGACAACACCACGACTGCTGCAGACCCGATGAATGTCCCAAGCGGCTGCAAGGTATCGAAATCAAGTGGGACATCATTGATGGATGCAGGTAACAACCCCGATGAGGGTCCGCCCGGTTGGTAGGCTTTGAACACATGCCCGTCGGCCATGCCACCCGCTGCCTCGATCACATCAGTGATTGTTGAGCCCGCTGGCAGCAGGTACACCCCAGGATGGGCGACACGCCCCGAAACGGAGTAGCTGCGCAACCCCTTGCGCCCGTTTTTTTCAACGGCGCTTAAGATTTCGCCCCCTTCGCGCAAGATCCGGGTGATCCAGTGCAGGGTTTCGACATTGTGGACCAGGGTGGGGCGGTTAAATATCCCAACTTGCGCAACGAAAGGCGGCCTGTGACGCGGTATGCCGCGTTTGCCCTCGATGGATTCGATCATTGCACTCTCTTCGCCACAAATATATGCACCGGCGCCGCGGCGAAGATCGATATAGCCAGGCGCCACGATGCCAGAGTCTTCCAAAGCGCGGATTTCTTGTGCCAAGATATCCAGGACTGCGGGGTATTCATCACGCATATAGATAAAACAGGTCTCGGCTTCGACAGCCCAGGCCGCGATCAACATCCCTTCCAAAAACAGATGAGGCACCCGTTCGAGATAAAATCGGTCTTTGAATGTGCCTGGCTCGCCTTCGTCACCATTGACCGCCAGATACCGTGGTCCTGCATTGGCGCGCACAAATGACCATTTCCGTCCCGATGGAAATCCAGCGCCGCCCAGGCCGCGCAGCCCACTTGCGAGCACTTCGGCTTGGATCTGCTCGGGATCCCCGGCGGCGCGCAGCGCGCGCAGCTTGGCATACCCGCCCTCATCTTGATAGGCCGAAAGGGTTTGGTAGCATGGCGCCACAGCATGGGTCTGGTCCGCCGCAATGGCTGCTTCGATTTTTTCGACGCTGGCATGATCGATATGATTGTGGCCCAGCTCAACCACGGGAGCTGTGTCGCACCGTCCCATACATGGTGCACGCAAGACCCGAACCTGCGCGGGATCCATGCCGTCTTCAAGCGCAGCTTTCAGCGTTTGTGCGCCTGCCAGCTCGCAAGACAACGAGTCGCAGACGCGAATGGTCAATGCAGGGGGCGGCGTCTGTCCTTCTTTGACCACGTCAAAATGGGCGTAGAAAGTTGCGGTTTCGTAAACTTCCGCCATTGAAAGACGCATTTCTTCGGCCAAGGCACATAAGTGCGCGGCCGAGAGGTGCCCATATGCGTCTTGGATCAGATGCAAAAACTCGATCAACAAATCGCGGCGACGCGGACGTGTTCCAAGCAAGGCACGAACATCTGACAAGGCCGTATCCTCGAACTGGCGTCCCTTGGGCGTGAACCGGCCCTTGCCACGTCCGTCTTTCCAAACGCCTTTACCGGACCCGGCTTTTGCGTCCAATGCCATGATGCCCTCGTGTCGCTCTTTTTCAAAGATGATAGGTGTATGGCGCATGCGCTGCGAGTGGAAAAGCGACGTCTGGTCAATGAAAAACGCGCCGAACAGGAGACTTTTTCGCTTATCCATAAAATGTTAACCATGATCTCGCAAATATCTGTGGGTCACCGAACGGTCAGACATCATGATTTGGTATTATATCGCTTCACTTTTTCCGTTCCTGCTTGCCGTATTGGCTGCGCTGGGGTCCGAGGCGTTTACGTATGGCGGTTTCGTGTTCATGGCGATTGGCGTCGCTGGTTTGGATGTTTGCTTGCCCAAACGCGCAGAGGCCGAAACCTCTCATTACAGCGGATTAACCCTATCAATCCTCTTAAGCCTCGCGCATGTCGCCCTGTTTTTCTTGAGTATTTACGCGATTGCGGGCCTGAGTGGCTTGGCCCCCGGCGCACGGTTGGCGCTTATGATCATGGTGATTGTGATCTTCGGCCAGATTAGCAATTCAAACGCTCATGAGCTGATCCACAACACCTCTCTCGTCCCGCGGTTTTTGGGTATATTGGTCTATTGCACGTTGTTGTTTGGGCACCATGCCACAGCGCATCTGGCGATTCATCACCGCTACGTTGCAACCGCGCTCGATCCAAACAGTCCTGCGCCGGGACAATCTCTGTATGCTTTCCTGAGGCAAGCCTGGATCGGCTCTTTCTTGCGGGGGCTTCAGGTTGAACGTGCTCGCCTGGTGCAAAACGGATTACCCGCGGCGTCATGGCGCAATCCCTACTGGCTTTACATAGCGCTTAGCGCCGGCGGTTTGGGCGTCAGTTTTGCGATTGGCGGCGGTCTTGGTGTATCCATCCATGGCGCGATTGCCTTTTTTGCCATCATGCAGCTTTTGACCAGCGACTATGTGCAACATTATGGTCTGCGTCGACAGCGCTTGCCCGACGGCCGGTATGAGCCTGTTGCAGCACATCATTCATGGAACGCCCCAAAAGCTGTATCGCGCCGTATGATGTTGAATGCACCGCTGCATTCAGAACATCACATGCGGCCCAAGACGGCTTTTCCTGCGCTGAGCCGACCATCTGCACCCCTTGGCCCCATGCTGCCCCATAGCTTGTCTGTGATGGCGACAATCGCCGTGTTTCCCCGACTTTGGCGCAGGGTCATGGCGCGGGAAATTGGTCGGTTGCCGCCTCTGAAAGAGCCCCATTCCGGGACTGTAGCGAACCACGACAAGCGACAGCCTGTCCAAACGGCCGCAGAATAATCCACCCGGCTTTGCAAATTTCAGACCCTGTGGACCATCATCTTGATGCACGCGTGCTGCGATGAAGTCCCAAATTGCTGCGTCGCTGCAATCTGTTTTTGATCTATATCAAGTCATTTTCCACCCCTTCCGACATCTGTAGATCTCGACATCCCCATCGCGCTGCATTTTGCGGTTGGCTTTGGGGGCATCGGAGCCGTTGCACGGCCTTGGTCGCGATCTTCCAGCTGCCAATCGGCCTCGAAACGCCTTGTGTGCCAGCCGCGCGACGCGTTGCTGCACCCCTGGTCCATGGCGGTGGTGCGGTCGCACAGGCTTGTACTGGTGAAAGCAACAGACGCACCGGATGACCGGGCGCGTTTCCCTTTCCCTCAATCTCGGTCGCCAGGCCGCCACGCGCGCCGCAGATAGCCTGATCCTGGCCGCATGTGCGCCAGTTGCGTTTTGTCGGACATCACCTTGCGTTATACCGCAAACCGCTGGTGGTTCGTTCAATCCTCTGCATTAGGGATATGAGGCGCGCATGAGGGTTCTTGGGAAGCCGGAATATCCGCGACCATTCAAAAAAGACGGCCCTGGTCGTCGGGGCTGTCAAGTTTGGTTTTGGGTGGGTTGTGCTTTTTTGATCGCTCATACGGCGACACCCGAACCGACCCATCTGAAAACTGGACTTCGAATGTTGCCGCCGCAGCCGCTGCCTTTTCGGTGGTTATGACAGCGCCTGACTCGTTGCGCACAACTGCGTAGCCCCGGCCAAGTGTCTCGCGATAGCCAAGTGTCTGGCGCATCCGTTCCAAGGCCCGCAACCGCTGATGCAATCCGCTTTGCCGTGCAATCGCCACGCGAGACAACGCCACGGCCGCGCGTTCAAAGCGTTGGCGATCGGCTTGGCATTTTCGCACTAAGGTTTGCGGCGTGAGCCGACCTTGCAGTCGGGTGAGTTCGGATGTTGCCAGTCGTATTTGCCTCGGCAAGGCGGCATTCAATCGCACGCCCCGATCGGTGAGGGCCTCCCGTTTACGTTGCGTCATGCGCAGCAAAATCATCGGCTGAAACCGTGACTTGATACCGGTCATTTTCGTCTGCGCCAAATCAGTACGGCGGTGCAACGCGGTGTGAAGCCGGGCGCTCACCCCGTCCAGACGTTGTGCGGGACGGTCGACCAAGTCTTCGATCCGGGGCAGGGCGCGCGCCAGGTCACGCAGTCTCTGGTGCCGTATGCCGATGCTTTGCGCGACCGCACGGTTGAGGCGCGCGCTTAAACTGTCGCGCGTTGTGATCAGGTCCAACCGCACGGGCACGGCCAGCTCTGCCGCAGCGGTTGGCGTGGGCGCTCGGCGATCCGAGGCAAAATCGATCAGCGTTGTGTCGGTTTCATGGCCGACTGCCGAAATCACAGGGATCGCACTATCGGCGGTCGCACGCACGACGTTTTCTTCGTTGAACCCCCACAGATCTTCGAGTGATCCGCCACCGCGCGCAACGATAATCAGATCGGGACGCGGAATTGGGCCGTCCGCAAGCAGTGCATTGAACCCTGCGAGCGCGCGGGCCACTTCCGGGGCACAGCGATCGCCTTGCACGGCAACCGGCCACAACAGCACCTGGCGTGGAAACCGATCACGCAGCCGGTGTAGGATATCGCGTATGACTGCACCTTGGGGCGAAGTGATTACCCCGATCACGTGGGGCAGATAGGGCAAATCGCGCTTGCGCTCTGGCGCAAAAAGACCCTCTGATTCAAGCTGCGCCTTGCGTTTTTCCAGCATGGCCATCAGCGCGCCAACGCCTGCTGGGGCAACCTCGTCGACGATCAATTGATACTTGGACTGCCCCGGAAAGGTGGTCAGCCGTCCGGTCGCGACAACCTCCATCCCTTCTTCTGGTCGGATACGCATCTGCGCGACTTGTCCCTTCCAGCTGACCGAGGCAATCACCGCACGATCGTCTTTGAGATCAAAGTAGAGATGGCCGGAACGGGCCAACATTGTTCGCCCAACTTCGCCACGAATGCGAACGCGGCCAAATTCCCCTTCAATCAAGCGCTTCACGGCGCCTGAAATTTCCGAAACGGTAAATTCCGGCGCGTTTTGGCCCGGGCCGGGGTCATCAATCAGATCCATCATGGCGCAATCCTAGCGCGCTGTGCAGGCAGGCTCAATCGTTGTAACGATCAGACGCCGCACGTTTTTCCGGTGACGGGTTGGCGGGAATCCAGACAATAGACGCGGTGAAGAAGCTGCGGCATTGCGATGCCGTGCATTGCGGCTGTGGTGTTTCACGCCTAGACCGAACCATGGTCCAAACAATGGGGGACATTGTGAATATTTTGATTCTTGGAGATGGCGGCCGCGAGCATGCGCTGGCATGGGCGATTGCCCAGAACCCCAAATGCGAACGCTTGATCGTGGCGCCGGGCAATGCCGGAATCGCAGATGTCGCGGAATGCGCAATTTTGGATATCGAGAATGGCGATGCTGTGGCGGATTTCGCGGTTGAACATGCCGTTGATTTTGTCATCATCGGCCCTGAGGCCCCGTTGGCTGCTGGTGTGGCTGATGATCTGAGACGTGCAGGTCTTTTGGTGTTTGGCCCCTCGGCTGCGGCAGCCCAGCTGGAAGCCTCGAAGAGTTTTGCCAAAAAGATTTGTGACGCTGCGGGTGCACCCACCGCCGCTTGGGCGCGGTTCAGCGATCCCAGTGCGGCCAAGGCCTATGTGGTCGAGCAAAATCTGCCGATTGTGATCAAAGCCGATGGACTGGCCGCTGGCAAAGGTGTGGTTATTGCGACATCCGAATCCGAGGCCACCGAGGCCATTGATATGATGTTGGGGGGCGGCTTTGGCACGGCCGGTGCCGAGGTCGTGATCGAAGAGTTCATGGAGGGTCAAGAGGCCAGTTTTTTTGTACTGTGCGACGGCGAAGAAGCCTTGGTCGTGGGCACGGCGCAGGACCACAAGCGGGTTGGCGAGGGCGACACCGGCCCAAATACCGGCGGCATGGGGGCTTATTCTCCTGCCCCGATCATGACCGACGCGGTGCAAACCCAAGTCATGGCCCAAATCATCCGTCCATGCCTGCGCGAGATGGCCGCACGCGGCACACCTTTCCAGGGGGTTTTGTTCGCGGGATTGATGATTGATGAGGGCCAGGCGCGACTGGTGGAATACAATGTCCGGTTCGGCGATCCCGAATGTCAGGTGCTGATGCTGCGGCTGGGCGCCCAAATCCTGGATCTGGTACTGGCTGCCGCTGAAGGTCGCCTGAGTGATGTCACTGTCAACTGGGCCAATGACCATGCGTTGACAGTTGTGATGGCGACTTCGGGATATCCAGGTGCCTATGAAAAGGGCTCGGTCATTGGCGGCTTAGACACAGTGCCGAGCGACAGTTTTAATTATGTTTTTCACGCCGGAACGGCCAAGCGTGATGGTCAGATTGTCGCAATGGGTGGTCGGGTTTTGGCCGTGACGGCACGCGGCGATCATTTGATACAGGCCCATCAGCGGGCGTATTCCATGGTCCAGCAGATCGACTGGCCCGAAGGATTTTCGCGGTCTGATATCGGATGGCGCGCGCTTTAGCCCGCCTCTTTTACGGTCGAGCCTGCAAAATCCCGGGATTTTGTTGCAAAATGGAATATGTCAATAACTGAGCAGTGGGTCCAGCGATCAGGTTCGACGAGCCCCCGAGTGTCGCGCGTGCTCGGATCTTCATAGCGCGCAGCAGAGCTCTCGGCCCGAGCTGAGCAGCTCAGCATTAGACCGCTGAGCTTCGCGTACCAGATCACTAGATCTGCTTTTCGGGCATTTGCACAACGAGACCCTCCAAGGCATCAGTGACCTTGAGCTGGCAGGTCAGACGTGAGCGAGCGGGATCAGGTTCAAAAGCGAAATCCAGCATATCCTCTTCCATTGCCTCTTTGCCGGGGATCTTGTCGACCCAATCTGGGTGCACATAGACATGACAGGTTGAGCACGCGCATGCGCCACCGCAATCCGCCTCGATGCCGGGGATATTGTTGTCGCGCGCGCCTTCCATCACGGTCAGGCCGTTGGCGACCTCGACCACGTGCTCGGTGCCACTATGTTCAATGTAGGTGATCTTGGCCATGAGTTGCCCCTTTTTACTAACGATTCCGATCATCGATTTAGAGGACCAGTGCCCGCTTGGAAACCCTTGCCGACGCCATCATGCGCAGTTGGACAATGCGGCGCGTCAGCCACCCAGATTGCACGGTGCTCGGGCATATTTTGCGCCGCGCCTGTGATTGCGCTATGGTGCGGTCAAATTGGCACTCGACCGAGCGTTCAGGCAGCAGCGATATGTATAAAAACGTGATTTTTTTGGGGAGCACATTTGTGCTGGGAGCCTGTCAATCCGCATTCGATACCCCCATGGTCAGCCGGTTTCTTGAGACCGAAGCAAACGTGATCCAAAGCACGGAAGGCCCGCCCGACGCGGTCCCCGGCAGCTGCTGGGGGCGCGACGTGACCCCGGCATTGGTTGAAACCGTGACCGAACGGATATTGCTGCAACCGGCAGAGCTGGCCACCAATGGAAAAGTCTTGGCCCCCGCGATTTACAAGACCGAAACCAAACAGCGCATCACCAAAGAACGCGACGAGATCTGGTTTGAAACTCCATGCCCGGAAGCAATGACCCCCGAATTCGTCGCCACTTTACAGCGTGCATTAAGCGCCCGCGGCTATTATCGGGGTGTGCTGACGTCAGAAATGGACCGCAGTACACGTCGCGCGATCCGAGATTATCAGCGCGGCGAGGGGCTCGACAGTCCGATCTTATCCTTGGCGGCCGCGCGGAAATTGGGTTTGGTAATCGTCCAGGCACCATCAACCCGCCCTGATATTTAGTGCGTTTTCATCTCCATTGGTTTCCAGGCGAACCGCATCCACGACGGGCGATTCTGCAACATAAACTTCATCCAGGTGTCCGAGAGATTGTGCTCTGCCTGCAGGACCCGCACCAGGTTATGCAGCATATAGCAGTGTTCGGATCGACCCCTGATCGGCGGGGTTCTAGAGCGCTGTGCGGTCGATGCAAATTGTAAAGAAAGACCCTCGCAAAATGCGTCGATTCTCCATCTGACGGGACAGATCTATAGTTTTGGGACGGATCGGAGGGGTGGTTTTGAGCTTGCATTTGCATGAAGGGATGCGGTGGCTTGGGCCAAGCAATGTGCGGCTCAAGGTCTCGGTCTCGGCGCTGATGGATTGGGGGCGGATCGAACGGGTTCTGCATCGGTGCAAATTACGGTCAC
>JBELMC010000015.1:38264-39510 GCA_042096155.1 Dinoroseobacter sp. | reverse complement strand
AGGACTGGCGGCGGGTTGCGATCCGCTACGACAGGTGCCTCGAAGGTCTGTTTGTCAGCTTGCGCTTTGGCCGCGATCGTCATGTTCTGGTTATGAAACCGGACCCTAAAGACGGTTCAGAAAATCCCGTCGCTCTGCAGCGGTCGTAGGGATGTATCGTGCCATCATAATATGCGGTGTGAGTTGGCGCTGGTTTTTCGGGCGGTTGAAGACCCGCTCAGGACTGGTGCGGGTTCTGACGTCGATTTCCGGCAGACCCCAACGTGGCACCTTTCTTCGCCGGAGCAACAACATTTGTGATTCGGTAAAGTTTCCTCTGGCATGAGATCTTACTGCTAATATGTCTTCTATTACATCTTTTATATCATAAAAAGAGTCCGCTTACATTTTTGGGTGTAATGTCTTGACTCCTTCAAAAAGACTTTGTTGAATAAGGTATCTTTTGGGAGTAGATTAAAATGAACAACATATTCAGCATGAAACTCATGCTTGCGGCGCTTGCGTTGGGCATGCTCACCGCCCTGTCGGCGACAGATGCCGACGCAAGATCTCAAACTGTCCGCGTTAAGGGACCGGATGGCAAAGTGGAGGATGTCGAAGTTGATTGGTCCAGACCGGGTTCAAACGCCGACAATTATACAAATTTGCTTAAATCAATTCTTTTCCCGGCAGAACAGCGGTATGATTGCGTTGACGCTGATGCGCAGCACACGGGCTGGGCGTCTGCAGTTGAATCTATGCTGGCACTTTTAATGGGACAAAATTTCTGCCCCAATGCGTCTCAACTCGAAAGGTTGGCTTCGCCTTGTTATGGCGAGATCCAGTTTCAAATACCGCGCTCTGTATCACGAACAGTCCGTGAAGGCGAGTCTATCAAATTTCGCGAAGTAACTTATGGGAGATATCATAATCGGCCACGTTACTCAACGGTAAGAAGGTCTGGTTACGTTTATTTTGGCTGGGGCGATTGCTGGACTCGGGAGTATTTTCATCACAGTGTGAATTCAGTCGACTGCTCAACCAATGTTTTTGGTCGTGATCCGAAGCCTAGCGTACGCAAAGTGTGCATTTATCAGCGGACTCACGATGTGATTCCCTTCGAAGGTCGCCATTTTGGCCGCATCTACTAAGTACACGCAGACAACAGGACGCAGCGAACAATCAACCGTTCGCTGCGTTTTTTATATAGCTGATTTGGGTTTCACGGCGTGATTTGCGGCGCCATAAAGTTGGCCTAAGTAATCAA
>JBELMC010000015.1:0-38164 GCA_042096155.1 Dinoroseobacter sp. | reverse complement strand
AATCAATGATCCAAAGGACTTGCACTACTCGATTGGCTCCGAAAAAGATTTGTGCAGAGGTCATCTCCTTGAAGTATTTCACTTTGACTATCCTGACCGTTGCTGTATTGAGCATCTCAGCTTGTACGACACCCAAAAACGTTGCGGTGTCTAATAGACCATTGGCGCTCGCGTCGGTACATCGGGCCGAAGTCGTGGCGATTTACCCCGTATTTATTCCCAATGGTGTCACAATCGAACGCGGGAGCGCTGCCGCATATAGCCTGGGCGAGTTTGTTGGCGACGTTGTTTTTGAAAATTCTTTACGGCGGTATCAGTTATCGATGCTCAGTGGCAATATCGCCGAGGCCGCGTCGGGTGCATACGAAGAACGATATAATGGCGGCTTTTGCCAATATTTTATCACCACCACTGATCCGCAACTGATCAAGCTATCAAAAGATAATCAGGACGATGAAAAGTTACTGATCGATTTATTACGCAATGAAGTAGATACGCTCTCCTATGAGGCACAAAGCCTGATGTCGGCGTTTCAGAACGCAATGTTTGAACTTGAGATCAGCGCCGAATCTTTGAATGATTTCATTTTGGATACTGAACAAAAAACAAACTCTGAAATCTTTGAAACTCTAAAAATAGAGCTAGAGCAACGCGTTCGGATATCAACGGAGCAGGTTACAACTATTGAGAGTCTTCTCGAAAAAAACCAATCTCGGCTGAGCGTAATCCAGCGCCGTCTTGCGTCGCCATTAGACTCTGACGAGACAATGTTATCCATAAACAACCCGTGCAGAGAAATTGATATTGGACAAAAAGTGCTGGTTTCCGCTGTACCGAACGCAAGTGAATTTGCTTTGCAGCCAGTCTTTTGATAACAGACATATAGCGCGAAGAGTGTTCTTTTGTAAGTTAGCCTCTTTCGTTGCAAAGCTAAGGTCCGGTGTAATCAAATGTTAAACGTTTTCTTGGCAGGCTATAAGATTATCGATGTATTGAAATAATTCACTTTCGTCCCCCGTTCTCTTTGCCAATTTTGCAGCTTATCCGAAAAATATAGGCTATCGAATATGGCCCTGTCGCATTTTAGCATCAGGATGCATTGATTTTCGGCTCTTTACATGGGTCACGTCCATCCAAACCGGAGCGGTGACATGTCTGATCCTTACGGGCTGAGCGATGCGCAGATGGCGACGCTTGCGCCGTTCTTTCCCAAGTCTCACGGCCAGCCTCACGTGGAGGGCAAGCACGTTTTGAGCGGCATTTAATGACAATTACAATGGTTTACGGTGGCGGAACGCG
Organism: Dinoroseobacter sp.; assembly: GCA_042096155.1. Classification (GTDB taxonomy): domain Bacteria; phylum Pseudomonadota; class Alphaproteobacteria; order Rhodobacterales; family Rhodobacteraceae; genus Dinoroseobacter. The sequence goes on along the minus strand of JBELMC010000015.1, from coordinate 36,865 downwards.
TCTGTCGGATACGGGTCGCCGAAGATGCTTTACAGCCCTTGGAAGCGATGGAGCGAGAAAGGCGTCTCTGCACGAATGCTCTTGGAACTGGCAGATCAGGGCGACGAAACGGATACGCTGATGATCGGTGTGAGCAGGCGAATGTCATGCAGATGCCCGAAAGTCTGCCTGTCCGCCTGCGCGTTGACCGCTGTGGTCAGGTTTTGGTTATAAATCCCGATCCTCGTTTCCCGGCGATTGGTGGAGGTGTGCTGGTTCGATTGTTTTTGAACTCTCTTTTCTCGCGCCGGTCTTGATAGCAAACATTCGTCTTATCCGAAATATCCAGTGAAATGAGCTTACTACCGACTGTCTTAGCGCGGGCTGCGCGAGCGGGCTGCTTTGGTGCGTGCGCGATGTTTTGCCCCCAGCCGCAAGCCCCCCTGACGGGGCGGTGGCTTGTCAAAACGGCGGCGGGGCGGCAGGACGATTGTACCACATCCGAAACACAGTCAGGTGGCGTCCAAAGCGCTCGACGGTTTCGGGCGGCGCATCGGACCAGCCCCGCCTCAGCAGAAACTTACGGGAAAAATGACTGGCCTCGACGTGGAATTGGCACAGATGCATCAGCTCTGGGTCCGTCATCAAAGCGTCATAGAGCTGACCTGCCAAGCCTTGCCCCATGCAGGCAGGCGCCACGTAAACGAAATCCAAATGGCCGTCTCGGGTCATCGAGATGAACCCTGCAATCTGGTCCGACTGCTCTGCGACATAGGCCACATGATCGCCCAAACGATCTGCCCACTCGGCAGGCGCGGTGTCATTGGGCGCCCAGGCCAAGCGCTGATCCGCTGTGTAATAGCGCGTTGCACCTTCGTGAACCGCGGCCAGGAAGACGGCGTAGCATGGCTCTGCATCGGCCCAACGGTAGCGCCGGATCTGCATCAGGTCACGGTCTTGCGGGTCTTAAACTGTGGCTGATCCCAGCGTTGAGTTGCCATGATCTCAGCCAAGGTCGCTGCGGCGTGATCCACGGCATCCTGGGACAAATAGAGGGGCGTTATCCCAAAGCGCAGAATATTTGGCGCGCGAAAATCCCCGATCACACCCTCTGCGATCAACGCTTGGATGATTGCGTAACCCTCGGCATGGGCAAAGCTGACCTGGCTGCCGCGCTGGTGGGGATCTCGGGGCGAAGCGAGGCTTAGCATCGGGCAAGAAGCCTCAATGGCGGCGATGAACCGTTCTGACAGCGCAATGCTGCAGGCACGCACGTCTTCAATACTGACACCGTCCCAGATATCCAACGCGGTTTCCAGCGCGGCCATCTGGATCACCGGAGGTGTCCCGACACGCATCCGTTCGATCCCCGAACCGGGTCGGTACTCCAGATCAAACGCAAAAGGGGCATCATGGCCCAACCACCCTGCGAGGACAGGCTGAATGTTGTCTTGATGGTCCGGCGCCACATAGATGAAGGCCGGGCCACCGGGACCGGCGTTGAGATATTTATAGGTACAGCCGATCGCAAAATCGGCGCCACACCCCGCCAGATCCACTGGCAGCGCCCCGGCGGAGTGGGCCAGATCCCAGATTGCCAGCGCACCAACATCATGGGCCCGAGCCGTGAGGTCTGCCATGTCGTGCAAGCGCCCGCTGCGGTAATCCACCTGGGTCAGCATCAGGGCCGCGACCTCGTCGGTCAGATGGTCTGCAACCTCTTCGGGGGCGACCACGCGCAAATCATGGCCCTGATCAAGCGTGTCCAACACCCCGCGCGCCATATACAGGTCGGTCGGAAAATTGCCGTTGTCAGATAAAATCACCTTGCGCCCGGGCCGCAGTTGCAGCGCAGCCGCAACCGCTTGATAGACCTTGATCGACAAGGTATCGCCCATCATCACCGTGCCGGGCTGAGCCCCAATCAATGTCGCGATGCGGTCGCCCAGATGGCTGGGCTGTGCCATCCAGTCACAAGCATTCCAACCGGTGATCAACTTTTCGCCCCACTCGACCTGCATCATTTCGGCCACACGTGCAGTTGCGGCTTTGGGCAGCGGGCCCAGCGAATTCCCATCCAGATAGGTAATGCCCTTGGGCAAATGAAAGGCGGTGCGGGTTTTGGAAAAATCTGTCATGGCTCAGATGTGCCACGATCCGTTTTGCACGAAAAGCCCCAGTGGCCTTTGATGTTCAAGAAAACCGGGTCGCTAGAAGGCACACGTGTGGGGTTCGGAGCAACCTGGGGCAGGACCCTGTCGGACGCGCGGCAAACTGGCCTGAGCTCTTTCTGGATGGGATATTGGCGCTGTTAGGCCGTGCCGCTTGAGCGACACTGTTGGGTTATTTTTGGCAATGCCAAGGCGTGGATCCGACTTGGTGCGTCCAATGTCCCAAGCCTGCCTGGCCTGCGGGTAAGTTGGGCGCTGCTTAAAAATTGATTGGTCCAAAAGGTCACGTTGGCCGCTTTGGTGTGGGTGCGCGCATGGGGACACTTTATTACCCTGCGCGACTGGTGTTATGAGGCCGTCAAATCGCTGTGCAGGCGAGACGAAGAAAGGAACAAAGAATTGAAAATTGGTGCGCCTAAAGAAATTTTCGAAGGAGAGGCCCGGGTCGCAATGACGCCTGACTCGGCGCTTGCCTTACAAAAACTGGGGTATGAGTGTGCAATCGAGACAGGGGCCGGAGCCTTGGCCGGGTTCTCTGACGGCGCCTATGAAGCCGCCGGGGTCGAGATTATCAAAACCCCCGCTGCTTTGTGGAAGGCAAGCGATATCATCGCCAAAGTCCGCCCGCCATCGGACACGGAAGTCAAGCGGTTGGCCAAGGGCAAGACCCTGATCTCGTTCTTCTATCCGTCCGCCAATGAAGACCTTATGGAGCTGGCGAAATCCAAGAACGCCAATGTGATCGCGATGGATATGGTGCCGCGTATCAGCCGGGCTCAGAAAATGGACGCATTGTCGTCGATGGCCAATATCGCTGGATACCGTGCGGTGATCGAAGCAGGGAACAACTTTGGCCGCTTCTTTACCGGCCAGGTGACCGCCGCTGGCAAAGTGCCGCCTGCCAAAGTCCTGGTTGTGGGCGCCGGGGTTGCCGGGTTGGCCGCGATTGGGACCTCGACGTCGTTGGGCGCAATTACATATGCGTTCGATGTCCGCCCCGAAGTGGCTGAGCAAATCGAATCTATGGGCGCAGAATTTGTATTCCTCGAATTCGACGCCAGCGAGCTGCCCGACGGCGCGGCCACGGGAGGCTACGCGCCCCCGTCATCACCGGAATTCCAAGCCAAACAATTGGCCAAGTTCCGCGAAATCGCACCAGATATTGACATCGTCATCACAACAGCGCTGATCCCCAACCGTGCAGCGCCGCTTCTTTGGACCAAAGACATGGTCGAGATGATGAAACCGGGCTCGGTGGTGGTCGACCTTGCAGCGGAACGCGGCGGCAATTGTGAGCTGACCAAAATGGACGAGAAAGTGGTCACCGACAACGGTGTCACGATCATTGGTTACACCGATTTTCCCAGCCGTATGGCGGCGCAAAGCTCAACGCTTTATGCCACGAATATTCGTCACATGATGACCGATCTGACCCCGGAAAAGGACGGTCAAGTCAAACATGACATGGAAGATGACGTGATCCGCGGGGCGACAATCGCCTTCGAGGGCGAGATCACCTTCCCCCCGCCCCCGCCAAAGGTGGCTGCCATCGCGGCCCAAAAGCCAAAGGAAAAGGTCGCCGAACTGACCCCGGAAGAGCTTCGGGCCAATGAAATCGCCGCCTTCAGGGCCGAAACCAAGAACCAGGTTACCTTGCTGGCCATTGGCGGCGCCTTGTTGTTGGCCGTGGGGCTGATTGCGCCGCCCAGCTTCATGCAGCATTTCATTGTTTTCATCTTATCCGTGTTCATCGGCTTCCAGGTGATCTGGAATGTCGCACATTCGCTGCACACACCCCTGATGGCGGTGACCAACGCAATCTCTTCGATCATCATTCTTGGGGCCTTGATCCAGGTTGGATCGTCCTCGGTTTTGATCACCGCGCTGTCCAGCGTGGGGATCTTTATGGCGGCGATCAATATTTTTGGTGGCTTCCTCGTGACACGGCGGATGCTCGCCATGTTCCAGAAATCTTAAGCAGGGGTCAGAGCAATGGAATTCGGATTCACGATTGCAGCCTATGCGGTTGCAGCAGTTCTGTTCATCCTGTCTTTGGGCGGTCTGAGCGGACAAGAAAGCGCCAAACGCGCGGTTTGGTATGGCATTGCCGGTATGGCGATTGCGGTGTTTGCAACGCTGATCGGCCCGGGCCAAGGGCTGTGGGGCGCGTCGATTGTGCTGATCGCGCTCGGCGCGGCTGTTGGCTACCAATTGGCGACCAAGGTGCAGATGACCCAGATGCCAGAACTGGTCGCGATCATGCACTCGCTTGTGGGTTTGGCGGCGGTGTTTGTCGGTTTCAACGCCGACATCATGATCAACACCATATCGGCCTTGTTTGCAGCGGATAACATGGTGCTGGGCGCACAAGGCGCAGCGCTTTCCAAAGAGATCTACGAGGGTCTATCGTCCTTTGGTCAATTGATTGCCAAGAAATCCAATGTCGAGATCGGCATTTTGCGTGTGGAACTGGTGCTGGGTATCTGGATCGGTGCCGTCACCTTCACCGGCTCGGTTATTGCTTATGGCAAGCTGGCGGGCAAAGTCGACAGCGCTGCAAAGCAACTTCCCGGCGGCCATGTGTTGAACGCAGCCGCCGCGGCAGCCTCTTTGGTGCTGGCGATCATGTATTTGGGTGGAGCTGGCAGCTGGACCCTTGTGGTGCTGACATTGCTGGCTCTGTTCATCGGGTACCACCTGATCCAGGGCATCGGCGGCGCGGATATGCCCGTTGTTGTATCTATGCTCAACAGCTATTCGGGATGGGCCGCCGCTGCGATCGGCTTTTCATTGGGCAATGATCTGTTGATCGTTGTCGGCGCGCTTGTCGGCTCGTCGGGTGCGATCTTGTCGTATATCATGTGTAAGGCGATGAACCGATCGTTCGTTTCGGTGATCCTGGGCGGCTTTGGCGGCGCGGCAAAAGGCGATCAGATGGCGGTCGAGGGCGAGCAAGTGGCAATCGATGCCGATGGCGTGGCGACGGCGTTGAATGACGCCGACAGCGTTGTGATCATCCCGGGCTATGGCATGGCCGTGGCCCAGGCCCAGCAAGGCGTGGCCGAGCTGACCCGCAAGCTGCGCGCCAAGGGCAAGACCGTGCGGTTTGCCATTCATCCGGTTGCGGGGCGCTTGCCGGGCCATATGAACGTGCTGCTGGCCGAAGCCAAAGTGCCCTATGATATCGTGCTCGAGATGGACGAGATCAACGACGACTTCCCCGATACGGATGTGGCAATCGTCATTGGCTCAAACGACATCGTGAACCCAGCGGCGCAGGATGATCCCAACAGCCCGATCGCGGGAATGCCGGTTCTGGAATGCTGGAAAGCCAAGCAGGTGTTTGTGTCAAAACGCGGCCAGGGCACTGGCTATTCCGGTATCGAAAATCCGTTGTTTTATAAAGAAAACACGCGCATGTTCTACGGCGATGCCAAGGCCTCGATTGACGGGCTTTTGCCCAAAATCGACTGACGGCATATTCTTGTCAAACCGCATCAAGGGCGCCCCAACGGGCGCCCTTTTTCGCCTCGGGACCCAGAGCCCGGTCAGGACCACGCCGCCGCCCTAGCCCGCCAGAGCCACCGCGCCGGGGGCCACCCATCCCAGCCAAAGCGCGGCTGTCTCGACCACCGCCAGAACCCACAGACCGGCAGGCTCTAGATACACCATGACAAACAGCCAGAGGCCCCACAGCCCAAGGGCCACCAATCCGACGTAAAGCGCGCCCAGCGTGGCGGCCACAAAGGTGCCGACCAGGGTGCTCAGATCCCCGGCCTCGTCTTTTGCGATCCCGCTTGCGATCCACCGCTTGAACCGAAGCGGCACCCAGGTAAAGGCCGACAAAAAGGCCAGGGCCAAATGCACCAGCGTGGGCACCAGCGTCGTCAGCATGGACACGACCAGCCAGGAATAGCCCGCGCGCCCCTCGGGTGTTTTCAGATCGTCAAAGATCGGGCGCAGGGCGATGAAATCCTGCCCCGCCAAGTGATTGATCAGCGCAATGGTGGCGCACAGGCCCAGCCCCAGGCCGATCAACAAGGCTAGGGCGGCGAGTCCATCCAAGATCCAGATCGCCCCAGTCACCCAATTGCGGGCTTGGCGCCCTTTGCGGATCAGCGCCAGCGTGGTGCCATAGGACACATAATCAAACACTGCGTTGATCAGCGGCAAAAGGCCGATGGCAAAGGCCAAAACCCGGCGCTCTGGCGATATCTCCTCGGCAAAGGATGAAAATGCGAGGACGCAAGCCGCCCATAGGCCGATGACAAAGATTGCATAGCGGACCCCGCCTTTGCCTTTCGCGCAGCCATCTCCGACGGCGGCGGCTGCTGCGACTGCGAATGAGACTGCGACTGCGAGTTCGAGTGCGGCTGCGAATGCGACTGCGAGTGCGCCTGCGAATGCTATGTAAAACACCCACTCGGATGCGGTTCGCAAGCCACTGATCTGACTGGCAGAGGCCAGGAAAAGGTGCTTTCCTGCAAGCGCGCCAGATCCTCAGGATCGCGCGCCCGAGGGATCCAAAGCCACTCACATCGATCGATAAGCCCTTTGGTGGGCATGGGATCGCGGGCGGCATCTGTGGGCGACAGCATCCGTTTCAGCCCCCGCATCATCGCATCGACCAGTTTGGTATAGACCCGCGCATTGTCGGGCCGCCTTACCCAATTCAGGATCCGCTTTCGGTCTGTCACGTGATCATAGTTCAAAAGGCCAAACAAAAAGAGCCAGATCAGTGCCAACGCCCAAACCCATAGCTCGGGTTGCAACGCAAAAAGCACCGCCCCCACGACAGGGATGAATGCGCCCACGAAAATCAGATGCATCTTGCTGCCCCACACGCCACCTGCGTCAGCATCGGAAATGCGCCATGCGCGCGCAAGCAGAAATCCAGGGCATCGGATGCCGGGCGTGTCTCAAGACCGTCCGCCGCGCGGCCCAGCTTTGGTCTGCGCCAGAATGTCTGCGCTCAACGCGCCCAAACCCGCAAACCTGGCGCAGCAGGCCGCCTCCAGATCGCGCACCGGGTCGGCATGGCCGTTTCGCAACAGACTGGCCGCCCGTTTGCCACCCATATGAGCCAATCCGGCACGGCAAATTTTCCCCGTCCTGCCCCATTGTAATTTTATTCAAACTCATTGGTTTCAAGGACTTGCGCGCGGTCATCGGCGCTCTCTGGCGCTCTGATTGCATTGGATTTTGGCCGCTGTATACAGTTGCATTCAATTAACCAACTGATAACAAACATTTTTCTGTTTACTCAGGCGTTAAATGGATTATTTAACGACAGTAACTTCTGGGAACCTTCCATGACCTCGATCGTCGATCACGACCTGCGTTACACCTTGGCCAATGAGCTGCACGCCCGTCCATTCCCATCTTTGCAGCTGCCCAGTCGGGCGGTGTTTCTGGCTGTGAAACGACCGGCCAATGCGGTGGGCCGGGATCGGCGCCAGGATCGGGCCCATCTGTTGGCGCTGCTCGACCGCTATGGCACTGCGCATCCGGCACCGGACGCCACCCATTTCTTCGGCAAGATCGGCAAACACATGCTGAAATGGGAAAGCCATACCGAATTCGTGACCTATACGGTGTTCCTCGATGGGCTGAGTGAACGTCCCTTTGATCCGGATGATTTCAGCGTGTTTCCAGCCGATTGGCTGGCCGAGGCGCCGGGGGTTCGGATGACCTCGATGCTGATCCGTGTGGAAGAGCAAACATCCGAGAACCAGATGATCGACAAGTTGGGCCCTTGGTTTGTGCAAGAAAGCCTCGCGGTCAGTTCGGTGATCGATGATACCGCAATTGTGGCCAGTGATTTTCGCATCGACCAGGCTGGACATATCCGGTTTTCCGTTTTTGCGCGGCCCGGGACTGGCAAGCGCCGGGTCGGGCGGATCGTCCAGCGCACAACCGAGATTGAGACCTACAAGGCGATGTCCATGCTGGGTCTCGCCCGGGTGCGGGCGCTGTCACCGCAATTGGGGGCGCTGGATGAAAAATTGTCATCCTTGGTGTCGGGGCTGACCAAAACGGATGGCGCGGCGGATCAGACACTGACCGCATTGCTGTCGATCTCGGCTGAAATGGAAAAACTGGTGTCGCAAACCGCCTTTCGGTTTGCCGCGACCGGGGCCTATGCGGCCTTGGTCAATCAGCGGATCGAAATCATGCGCGAGGAGCGCTTCAAGGGGCGCCAAACCCTCGCGGAATTTATGATGCGCCGGTTTGATCCCGCGATGCGGACCGTGCAAGCGACAGAAAATCGGTTAAGCCAAATGGCCGAGCGGGCCAAACGGGCCGGCGACTTGTTGCGCACACGGGTGGATGTCGAACGCTCGGCACAAAACCAAAAACTGTTGGAAAGCATGGATGCACGCGCTGATTTGCAGTTGCGTCTGCAAAAGACCGTCGAAGGGTTATCGGTTGTCGCGATCAGCTATTATGCGGTCAACCTTGCCGGCTATCTTGGCCATCCGATGTCTGAGCCGCTCGGCGTCAGCAAAAACCTGGTGACCGCGGCGCTCACGCTGCCGGTCGTCGGGCTTGTCTACTACATGGTCCGCCGGATCCGCAGCGCGATGGAAACCTGATGCCGCGGTCGGCGGGCCCATCGGAGCCTGCAACCCTTATCGGATGCAAGCAGGACCCACGTTTCGTTGGATTAGCGGCCGCGGATGCGCGGGTCTAGCGCATCGCGCAAACCGTCGCCCAAATAGTTCACACTCAACACGGTCAGCGAGATCGCCACCCCTGGAAAGATCACGCGTTCGGGGTATTGCTGAAGATAGTCGACCCCATCGAACAGCAGTCGCCCCCAGGTCGGAAAGTCTGGCGGGAATCCCAGGCCAAGGAAAGACAACGCGCTTTCTGTGATGATCGCATTGGCAACTCCCAAAGTGGCCGACACCATGATCGGGGACAGCACATTGGGCAAGACATGGCGCGCGATCATCAACGCAGGCGTGGTTCCGATCGAACGGGCCGCCAAGACGAATTCGCGTTCTTTCAACGCCAACACATCGCCACGGACGATCCGGGCCGCCTGCATCCAAGAGGTGATCCCAATGGCCGTCACCATCAGAATGAAAATTCCCCCTTCTGGCCCGAATGCCGCATTCAGTGGCTGACGGAAGAGCATAATGATCACCAACAGCAAAGGCAGCAAGGGCAGGGCCAGGAACAGGTCGGTCAACCGCATCAACGGCCCATCGAGCGTTTTGAAATACCCCGCCAACACGCCGATCAAAGTGCCCAGGATCAGGCTGATAAACATCGCTGTAATACCTACGGCCAGCGACACTTGGCCCCCTGCCATCATTCTCGCCAAAATGTCCCGGCCCAATTGGTCGGTGCCAAACAGGTGCTCCAGGTTCGGGGTCTGGTTGCGGGACCGGATGTCGATATAAGTCGGATCCACCTGATACAACAGCGGGCCCAAAAGGCACAAAACCAAGATGACAATGAACACCAACGCTCCGGCCATCGCGCCCTTATGGGTGCGAAATTGGCGCCACACGTCCGACCAATAGCTGCGGCTGCCTGCATCGGCTTGGTTCGACGAGTGGACCGGTTCTACCGTTTCAGTCATAGCGGATCCTCGGGTCGAGCACGCCGTAAAGAATATCGGCGATCAGGTTAAAGAGCACGATCAGGATCGCGAAAATAAAGGTCAAGGTTTGCACCATCGGCAGGTCATTGGCCTGAATGGCAGTGATCAACAACTGACCCAGTCCATTCACCTTGAAGACCTGTTCTGTGATGATTGCGCCACCGAAGACCTGTGGCACACCAAGGGCAATCACCGTGACCACCGGGATCATCGAGTTGCGCAGCACATGGACCAAGACAACAGTCTTTTCGCGCAAACCCTTCGCACGGGCGGTGCGCACATAATCTTGGTTCAGGTTGTCCAGCATACTGGCGCGCATGAATCGGCTGATTTGAGCGGCATTGTACAAAGCCAAAACAGCGACAGGCATCACCATCTGGCGCAGCTGTTGCATGAACGTTTCCCATGAGTTGACCACGAGGGTGGTGTCATAAATCGACGGGAACCAGCCAAGGGTCACCGAGAAGATCACAATCAGCAGCACGCCGGTGAAAAAGGTCGGCACCGAGAAGCCGATCATCGATACGAAAGTACCGATCTGGTCAAACCAACTGTATTGTCGATACGCCGAGATGATCCCAATCGGCAGCGCGATCAGCACACCGACAACATAGGACATGCCAACCACCCAAAGGGTTTGGGGCATACGCTCGGCGATGATGTCGGCGATGGGGCTGCGGCTCTGCCACGAGATCACCCGCTGCGCGTCCTCGGCGAAGGTGGTGCCGAACATGCCATTGATAATGTGCAGCGGCTCGATCCAGAAAAATTGCACCAGCCATTTCAAATAACGGATGTGAACAGGTTCGCCCAGTCCGAGAGCCTCGCGCATCTTCTGCTTGACCTCGTCTGGCACGGTCAGTGGCACATTTGCCATCGGATCGCCGGGCGCGAGTTCGAGCAAAAGAAAAATAACCAAGCTGATGAAGACCAGCGTTGGCACCGACATGATCAGACGTCGGATGGTAAATGTCAGCATTCGGACAAATCCTGGGTCGAAGGGGATTAGGGCGGGAGTGCCCCCGCCCTTGTGATGGGCGAGGCCGCGCGATGCGCAGCCCCGCAAATCAGATCACATGTCTTTGCGATACCAGTCAGCAGCATTCCAAAGCTCGGAATCCCACACATTCAGTACAACACCGCCAAGGCTGTTGGCATGTGCCGAAAGACGACCACGGTGCACCAGTGGGATCATGGCCCCATTGTCGGTCGCCATCGCGCTCAGCTCGCGACCGATGCGCTGACGCTCGCTGATATCGGCGGTCGTGGACAGCTCGGCATGCAGTGCGTCAAACTCTGGCATACAGAAACGCGAAATGTTCTCGCCCTGCCACTGGGTGTTTGGACGTGGCTGCTTGGAACACAGCCCGTTGGCCAGATAGGCCTGTGGATCCGTGCCGTTGAAGGTGTTGGCATACATCTCAACGTCGGCATAGAACTTCTGGAACGTGTCAGGCGAGCCTGCATCTCCGCCAAAGAAGACCGACGCATCGAGGTTGCGCAGCTCGGTCTCAATACCGATCTCGCTCCACCACTGCTTGATCAAGGCTTGGAAATCCTGGCGCACAGCGTTGGTCGAGGTCTGGTAAAGGATGCTCATCTTGACGCCATCTGGGGTTTCCCGCACGCCATCTCCATTGGTATCCATATAGCCCGCAGCATCCAGCATCGCGTTTGCCGCCGCGATATCCTGAACTTCGCACCCTTCAAAGGTGGATGCGAATGCCGCCGGTGCTGGCACCCACGAGCAGCCAACGCGACCCGCTTGGCCGTAGCCAATTTCCACCAGCAATGGCCGATCAATCGCCATGGACATGGCTTTATAGACGGCCGGATCGCCCAAGAATGGGTGCTCTGAGCCACCATATTCGTTGTCCTTGACCGACCGCAAATCACCGCGGCCTGCATCTGGGTTCGCGTTGTTGAGCATGATACGCTCAAGCAGCGGTCCAAAGCCTGCAACAGGTGTGCCAAGACCCCCTTCGGCCATCGCCGCAATCACGTCAGGTGCCAACTGAAGGTTCCAGGCGTAGTCAAACTCGCCGGTTTCCATCACCGAACGCCCCGCAGCAGTTGCGTCGCCGCCCCCTTTGAAGGTCATCGAGGCGAAAGCAGGCTTGCCTTCGTGGCGGAAGTTGTCGTTTGCCACCAGCTGGATCACGTCATTGGTGCGGAAATCCGTCACAATGAACGGCCCGGTGCCGATTGGGTTAAAGTTTTGCTCGGTGCAGGTCGACGCCGCCGCGCCAAGGCAATCGGCAAACTGTGCGGCTTGCAAAATCGGGCTCTCGCCACCAACGAACGGACCATAAGGGTTCGGGGTCGGTGCCCCAAAGGTCACAACCACGGTCAGATCATCCGGGGTCTCGACCGAGGTCACGCCTTCGAATTTGGTCAGCTGCGCACAACCGCCTTCGGGATGCGTGCAATATTCGTAGGTGAATGCGACGTCTGCAGAGGTAAACGCTGAGCTGTCAGACCATGTCAGCCCAGGTGTGATCTTCCAGGTGATCTGCGTCAGATCTTCAGACACGCCACCATTGGACACGGTTGGAATCTCGTCGACCAGCCAAGGCACCAACTCACCATCGGGATTGTAACGAGCCAATGGCTCGACAATCAACGAAGCAGATTCGACGTCTTTCGTGCCGCCCGACAAAAACGGGTTCAGAATCGATGGCGCCTGCCAATAGATGATTTTGACTTCGCCGTCGCGACCACGTTCACCCGAATGGCCATCCGCCATCGCCATTGGCGCGAATGCCATTGCCGTTGCGGCGCCCAGTAGCGCTGTTTTCATTTGCATTTTCAACTCCTTGTTGGACACGCTCGTGCCTCTTACATATTTCACCGGCGTGGTTTTTGATCCACCGAGGCGATGACCCAGATGATCCGTCATGCACACTGTTGCCTCTTCGGACCTCAGCAGCACCCACCAGCTGTGCAACAGTCAATCTGGATTGGCCCGAAATGCAAGCGGTGTCGTGGGTTATTCGGGTTATTTTTTTATGCAGAGCCCCTTACGCGGATCGCAGACGCATCATTTTTGGGTCGCTCCCTTGACGACTGTGCAACCTGCGGGCAGTGTTTGGTTTGGCGGGCCTCTTGCGGTTGCGCGGACCGATCCGCCGGTGAGACGCGGCCAATGGGGAAACATGTATGCTTGACCATGATCCGATGGGGCCCGTGGCCTCAATCCGCAATTTGCAGGTATCCTTTCAGACCAAAGATGGCCCGGTCGTTGGGGTAAAAGACATCAGTTTCGACATCAATCCCGGCGAGACGGTCTGCGTGGTCGGCGAATCCGGGTCCGGCAAATCAGTATCCGCGCTGTCACTGATGCGGCTGGTGGAATTTGGCGGCGGTGCCGTCTCCGGCGGCCAATTGCTGTTTGATCGCGGCGAAGTCGGAAAGTTGGACATGGCTCAAACCGAACCCGAGCTCGCGCGCACCATTCGCGGCAATGAGATCGGGATGATCTTCCAAGAACCGATGACCGCGCTGAACCCGGTCTTCACCATTGGAAAACAGTTGGCCGAAGGTTTGATTCTGCACAAAGGGATCAGCAAACGTGATGCGCGCGCACAAGTGCTGGACCTGTTGCGCGAGGTGCGCATCCCCGAACCCGAGCGGCGTCTGGATCAGTTCCCGCATGAGCTGTCTGGCGGTATGCGACAGCGCGTGGTGATTGCCATGGCGCTGGCGTGCAAGCCCCGGTTGCTGATCGCCGATGAACCGACAACGGCGCTGGACGTGACGATCCAGGCCGAGATCCTGGCATTGATTGACCGGCTCAAGCGCGAAACCGGAACAGCGGTGTTGTTCATCACCCATGACATGGCGGTGGTGGCGCAGATGGCCGATCGCGTTGTGGTCATGTTCCGGGGCGAAAAGGTGGAAGAAGGCACAGTCCAAGAGATCTTCGAAAATCCGCAGCAGAACTATACCAAAGCGCTGTTGGCGGCAGTGCCAAAACTGGGCGAGATGACCGGCAAACCCGCACCTGAGCCGATGCGCTTGATGGGCCAACCCGAGCCTGAGCCAATTATCGTCAGCCACAAGGCCGACGAAAAACCGATCCTTGAAGTGCGCAATTTGATCACCCGGTTTCCCGTGAAGGGCGGTTTTTTTCGCCGGACTTTTGCCCATGTGCATGCGGTAGAAGATGTCTCTTTCGAGGTGCCGCGCGGCGAAACGCTCAGCCTTGTGGGCGAAAGTGGCTGCGGGAAGTCCTCGGCAGGGCGGTCGATCTTGCGGCTGGTTGAACCGTTGTCGGGGGAAATTCGGGTCGACGGCGTCGATGTTATGGCGCTGGGAACCGAAAGCCTGCGCAAAGCGCGCGCTGAAATGCAGATGATCTTCCAAGACCCGTTCGCGTCGCTGAACCCGATGATGCGATTGGTCGAGCAAGTGGCAGAGCCGATGCGCAATTTCGGTCGTGCGTCCAAATCAGAGATCTCCGATCGGGTCGCCAGCTTATTTGACCGGGTCGAGCTGCCGCGCAGTTTCTTGTACCGCTACCCGCACGAGCTGTCCGGCGGACAGCGCCAACGCGTTGCAATTGCGAGGGCCTTGGCGCTAAATCCAAAATTGATCATTGCCGACGAAGCGGTCTCTGCGCTGGATGTGTCGGTCCAAGCGCAGGTGTTAAACCTGCTTTTGGAACTGCAAGCCGATCTCGGGATCTCAATTCTGTTTATCAGTCATGACATGGCTGTGGTGGAGCGTGTCAGCCACCGCACTGCGGTCATGTATCTGGGGCGTATCGTCGAAATTGGCCCGCGCCAATCGGTGTTCGAGAACCCCCAGCATCCCTATACCAAGCAACTGATGAGCGCGGTGCCCAGAGCCGATCCACGCAACAAAACAATTGGCAAGGAGCTGAGCTTCAAACCGATCCCGTCGCCGATATTTCCCGTTGGGCATGTCGCAGATGCCAGCCTGTATGACGAGGTCTCGCCCGGCCATCAGGTGCTGCAAGGCAATTGGGGGGGATTTGAACGGTGACATTGACCGGCGCTTGACTCTGCCCTTTCCAAACCAGGACCCTTATGACCGAGACACTGACCCCCCGCGCTTTGCTTGAAAAGCTGGTAAGCTTTCCAACCGTCAGTCGCGACAGCAATCTGGCTTTGACCGGCTGGGTGCAGGACTATCTTCAAAGCCACGGCATCGAGAGCCGTTGCCAGTTGGACGAAACCAACACCAAAGCCAGCCTTTACGCGCATGTCGGCCCATGGGAAGATGGCGGCGTTTTGTTGTCTGGACACACCGATGTGGTGCCCGTGGATGGGCAAGACTGGTCAACCGATCCATTTACAGTCGTTGAAAAAGACGGACGGCTCTATGGGCGCGGCACCTGCGACATGAAAGGGTTCGATGCGCTGGCGATTTGGGCGCTGGTCGAGGCCTCAAAGCGGGATCTGGCCCGTCCGATTCAGATTGCCTTGACCCGTGACGAAGAGATTGGCTGCCTTGGCGCGCCGGTCCTGATCCCCGAAATGTTGCGTGTGATCCCCAAGGCCGAAGCCGTCATCGTCGGCGAGCCGTCCACCATGCAAGTGGTGACAGGCCACAAAGGCGGCGTCGGTTTTGATACCCATTTTCATGGCTTCGAAGTCCATTCCTCTTTGATGCACACGGGTGTGTCCGCAATCCTAGAGGCCGCAAAGCTACTCGATTGGGCCAACCAGGTGAACGACGAAAACGAGGCCAAGCCGCGCACGCAACTGGCCCAAATGTTCGATCCGCCTTGGACCACGGCCCATGTCGGGATGATCCAAGGCGGCACCGCCCATAATATCACAGCCAAGGATTGCAGGTTTTCGTTCGATTTTCGCTGCGTCGCGGGCGAAAGCTTGCGCGATTGGACATCGCGGTTCAAGACGCGCGTGGCCGAGATCGAGGCCGGGATGAAAGCCCGGCATCCAGACACAGGCATTACAGTGTCCGAGCGCTTCGATGTGCCGCCTCTGGTGCCCGAAGACAATGGTCTTGCGGAAGCTCTGGCGCGTCAGTTGACGGGCGACAATGCCAGCCATGTGGTCAGCTATGGCACCGAGGCTGGCCAATTCCAACGCGAAGGCTTTTCGGCCGTGGTCTGTGGCCCGGGTGACATTGCCCAAGCGCACCAACCCGACGAATTTATCGAAATGGCTCAATTTCAAGCGGGACAGCTGTTTATGCAACGGCTCATTGACCGCTTGTCCGTTTGACAGGAGACTCCCTCATGCCGATCAAAAACCGCTTTGCCGAAATGCTGCCCGAGATTACCGAATGGCGCCGAGACCTGCACGAGCACCCAGAGATCCTGTTTGACACGTTCCGCACCAGCGGCATCGTCGAAGACAAATTGAGAGCCTTTGGCTGCGACGAGGTTGTGACCGGCTTGGGACGCACAGGCGTCGTTGGCGTGATCCACGGCAAAACCAACAAGTCTGGCAAGGTCATCGGCCTGCGTGCCGATATGGATGCGCTGCCGATCCGAGAAGCCACAGGGCTGGAATATGCTTCGAAAACGCCCGGTGCAATGCATGCCTGCGGCCATGACGGGCATACCGCGATGCTGCTGGGGGCGGCGAAATACCTTGCCGAGACCCGCAATTTTGACGGCACGGCCGTTGTCATCTTCCAGCCTGCTGAAGAGGGCGGCGGCGGTGGGCGCGAGATGTGCGAAGATGGCATGATGGATCGGTTTGGCATCCAAGAGGTCTACGGGATGCACAACTGGCCAGGCATGCCAATTGGCCAGTTTGCTATTCGCACGGGTGCGTTTTTTGCCGCAGCTGATCAATTCGAGATCACAGTGACAGGTCGGGGGGGTCATGGCGCCAAACCGCATGACACGCTTGATACAACGGTGATCGCAAGTCATATCGTCGTGGCGTTGCAAACCATCGTGTCGCGCAATCTCAACCCAATCAAACAGCTTGTCGTTTCCATCACCAGCTTCGAGACGGAAAGCAAAGCCTTCAACGTCATTCCCGAAACAGTGACCCTGAAAGGCACAGTCCGGACGTTGGATCCCGAGGTGCAGGATATGGCCGAAGCCCGACTGATCGAGATCTCCGAGCGCACCGCCCATGTCTTTGGGGGCTCGGCCGTGGTGGATTTCCAGCGCGGTTTTCCGGTTATGGTCAACGCTGCGGAACAAACTGCGTTTGCCGCCGAGGTCGCGACCTCTGTTGCAGGCCAGTGTGAAACGCATGCGCCGCTGGTCATGGAGGGTGAAGATTTTGCCTTTCTCGCCAATGAACGCCCTGGCGCTTATATTTTGGTCGGCAATGGCGACACAGCCAGTGTGCATCACCCCCGTTATAACTTCTCGGATGACACGATCCCAGCAGGGTGTAGCTGGTGGGCGGGGTTGGTCGAACAACGCATGCCACCGGCATAGCGGGCCTGTCGCAGGACCGCTCGGGCCCGATCAAAGATGTGTCGTTTTGCCGATATATCGAAACTGGCTTGGATGCAAAATCCGTTGATCAGGCGCAAGGGAGGTGCGTTTGGCCGACCACTGGCCTGACCTCATTTACACCAGGGCTCAGCCGCCGGTATGGCTCATGTGGCGGGACACTTGCCCATGGGCGGTCTGACGCGTGTAGTCGAAATCATGTCCCTTGGGCTTGCGGGCAATGGCGTCCCGGATCGCGCGCTCTAACGGCGCGTTGGTGTCGCTGGCCCGCAATGGCCCGCGCAAATCGGCCATGTCCTCTTGGCCCAGACACATATAAAGCTGGCCCGTACAAGTCAGCCGCACACGATTGCAGCTCTCGCAGAAATTATGGCTGAGCGGCGTGATAAACCCGATCTTCTGCCCCGTTTCGTCCAGCCGCACATAGCGCGCGGGACCACCGGTTCGCTCAGCCAGATCGGTGACCGTGTACTGCGCAGCATAGGCCTCGCGCACCTGTTTCAAGGACCAGAACTGGCCCACACGATCCTCGCCGCCCAGATCCCCCATCGGCATCACTTCGATCCAGGTCAGATCGATCCCTCGACCGGCACACCACTTGGTCAGGGTGTCAAGCTCGTCTTCGTTAAACCCCTTCAACGCCACGGCATTGATCTTGATCCGCAGCCCGGCCTTCTGGGCCGCATCAATCCCACGCAAAACTTGCGGCAAGCGTCCCCAGCGGGTGACGCGGGCGAATTTTTCTTCATCGAGGGTATCAAGGCTGACATTGATCCGGCGGACCCCCGCCGCATACAGCTCATCGGCGAACCGCTCCAGCTGGCTGCCATTGGTGGTCAGGGTCAATTCATCCAAGGCCCCAGTGTCCAGATGCCGCCCGATGGCTTGAAAAAATCGCATGATATCGCGGCGAACCAGGGGCTCTCCGCCAGTGACGCGCAACTTGCGCACCCCCATGCCGATAAAAGTGCTGCACATCCGGTCCAGCTCTTCCAACGTCAGAAGCTCTTTTTTGGGCAGAAATTGCATCGCTTCGGACATGCAATAGACGCAGCGAAAATCGCAGCGATCCGTCACAGAAACACGCAAATACGAAACAGCGCGGGCAAAGGGGTCGATCAGGGGTACGGTCATGGCGCGGACGCTAGGTGCGTTGGACGCGCGGCGCAAGTGCCGTTGGGTTGCGACAGATTGCACAATCACGTCCGAGCTGTGGCCCAACAAAGCGTTGCAAAGGGGCGCTGGCTCAGACAATGTTTGAGTATGAAAGCGATCGGCACCAGTCTTGCAAGCGCCTTGATTTTGGCAGGATGCACCGATCTTGGCATCCTGTCGCTATTTGTCGACGGCAACTCCGACACGCAGATGCTCTATGTCGGGCTCGTCCAAACGCCCGGTCCGGACACAGTCCGCCCCGAACCGCGTCCGGACCGTCAGACACCCAACGTTATTCCTGAAACGGCGCAAAGCGGCGAGCTGGGGCGCTCGGTGGTTTCGCTGGGCAATCCGACTGTGCAAGGCCTTTGGGTGGAAACGCCGCTGGTCTCTTCGATCCGCGCGGGCCGCGTGATCCGGACTGACACCGGAACAGAACTCAAAGTCGAGCTGCGCCCAGGCCCCAATGGCGGCGCGCGCGCCTCTTTGCAGACCTTGCTTGGCTTGGGACTGTCGCCTGCGGCATTGAGCGAGCTGGTGATCGCAAGTCCCTAAGCTGCCTTGCAGACATGCGGCTTTTCTTGCACATTTCAATGATGGTTCAATTCCGTCGGAGCCCGACCATGTCCCGTGCCATCCTACCCCAGATCGAAGATTGGGACACGCAATATCAGGCGTTCGACTGGACGGTCCCCAAAGATTTCAATATCGCCGAACGGTGCTGCGACAGCTGGGCTGCATGCGATCCAGACCGGATCGCATTGACCCATTTGGACGACGAGCTGACCGCAACCCATTGGAGCTATGGTGCGCTCAAAGAGGCGTCAGACCGGTTTGCGGTTCACTTGCGCGCCCGCAATGTTGGGCGCGGCGACCGGATCGCGATCTTGATGCCCCAATCCCCCGAGACGCTGATCGCCCATTTCGCAGCCTATAAGCTGGGCGCAATTGCGTTGCCTTTGTTTACCCTGTTTGGCGCTGATGCGCTGGCCTACCGGCTGCGCGATAGCGGATCCTGTGTGGTCGTCACCACGCCTGAGAAAGCCCAAGACCTGCGCGCGCTGAAGGGTGATCTGCCAGAGCTGCGGCACATCTATGTCACGGGCACAAGCGGCTCTTTTTGGGACGCGGTGGACAAGGCCGATCCGGGTGATTTCATCCCCGAACCTGTTGGTGCGCAAGATCCGGCCATGATTATTTATACCTCTGGGACCACCGGGGACCCCAAAGGTGTGCTGCATGCCCACCGGTTCTTGCTGGGGCATCTGCCATCGATTGAAGTGTCTCATCCCAGCATCGAGCACCCCAGCGCCGTGTGCTGGACCCCTGCCGATTGGGCATGGATTGGCGGATTGATGGATTTGGCGATGCCATCGCTGTTTTATGGCGCACGCTTGGTGTCGCACCGGATGCGAAAGTTTTCGCCGCAGCAGGCCTATGATGTCATCAGGCGCGAGGCCGCCAATATCTTATTCCTGCCGCCCACGGCTTTGAAATTGATGCGCGCCTCGTCTGTGCCCCAAGGGCTCGCCATCCGGAGTATTTCCTCGGGCGGCGAAAGCCTGGGTCCGGACTTGCTTGCATGGGGCTTGTCAAAACTGAGTGCGCCGATCACGGAAATCTATGGTCAGACAGAATGCAATCTGGTGATCAACGCCGTGCCGGGTCGCATGATGTCACCGCCCGGCGCTATGGGCCGACCCGTGCCTGGTCACCATGTTCAGATCCACGATGGCACAGGCCGCGAAGTCCCACCGGGCCAATTGGGAGAGATATGCGTGCGCACAGGCACCGCAGTGATGTTTCTGCGCTATTGGAACAAACCCGTGGCCACCAAAGCGAAATTCCGCGGCGATTGGCTGCGCACCGGTGATTTGGGCGTGCGGGATGCGGCAGGCTATGTGCGGTTCTCATCGCGCGACGACGATGTGATCACATCCGCAGGCTACCGGATCGGCCCGACCGAAATTGAAACCGCCCTGGGCAGTCATCCAGCCATTGTCATGGCTGCTGCAATTGGTGTGCCTGATCCGGTACGAACCGAGGCGGTGAAAGCTTTTGTGGTGCTCAAAGACGATATCATCTGGTCTGAACTCCTTGAGGCTGAGCTGATCCAGCACGTCCGCGATCGGGTCAGCCCCCATGTCGCGCCGCGGCAGATTGCACCGATCGATGCCTTGCCAATGACGGCAACGGGCAAGATCCTCCGGCGGGCCTTGCGGCGGCAATAGCACCGGATTTTAGCCATCCCCCCGCGCCGTTGGACAAGCGCCCCTCCCTGTCAGCTGGGGCAGAGCGGATCAGGCGCTGGGATAAAACCACCCTAATGCGAGGCCGGCGCATCCAACCATGTGCGCAGCGCCTGATTGACCGCGACCGGTTGCTCCAGCGTTGGCAAATGGCCCGCATCCGGAACCACAACCAAGTTGGAGTTGCCAATCAGCTCGGCCATCAACTGATGCCGCTGAACCGGGCACAGCACGTCATGAACCCCGCACAAAACCAATCCAGGCCCGCGATAGCGTTTGAGTGTCCCCTGCTGGTCCGGCCGACGCTGTAATGCGCGACTTTGCTGAACAAACACATCTGGTCCCAAATGCCGGGCCATATCGACGACCAGATCCAGAATGTCGTCTCGGTTCGGGCCGGGCGCCAGATAGTTCGGCTTCATCTCTTCGCGTATGACATCGCTCAACCGCCCGGCGCGCACCTTGACGATCTGCGGCTCGCGCGCAGCGGCCACAGTGGGTTGTTCTGACAGCGGATTGGTGTCCAACAAGGCCAGCCGCGTCACCCGATCCGGGGCCAAGCGGGTGATTTCCATCGCCACGATCCCGCCCATCGACAACCCTGCCAGCGCAAATTGCATCGGCGCATCCCGCAGCACCCGATGGGCCAAATCCCGCACTGTATCTGCCCCCGTCAGCGGGCTGACCATCACCGAGCGGTCCATACCAAACGCTGCGATCTGGCTCAGGAACAACCGCGCATCGCACATCATACCGGGCAACAGGACCAAGGGTTCGGCGCTCATGATACGGACCACCCATCTGGCACTCTGGCGGAGTGTCGCACAATCAAAGGTCCCTCGATTTCGACATGGTGCGGCTCCTGCGTGCCCTGTCCCAATTGTCCCAACAGCAATTCCACGGCCGCCTCAACCATCCGCCGCGTCGGTTGACGGATCGTGGTCAGCTGATAGGCCCCCCAGGCCGCTAGTGACACGTCATCATAGCCGATAATCGACACATCCCCCGGCACCGATACACCCATCTCATAGCGCAACGTGTCCATGACGGCGCACGCCATATGATCGTTGCCGACAAAAATGGCGTCGGGTTTCGCAGTTGTCATCATCTGGCGTAGCGCATCGGAGGCGTCTTCACGCCGATATTTTCCGTCCCGCACGGCCACAGGCGTCGCCCCCGCCGCCGACAAGCCAGCAATAAACCCATTATGGCGGTCGCGCCCGGTCGATGAGCCCATCCATCCCGTGATATGCGCGATCCGGCGGTGCCCACCGGCGACCAGAAACTCGGCCACCCGCCGCCCGCCGATCTCATTGGCGGATGTCACCGACGACAGCCGCACGTCATCTTGTGCCCGGTTGAACAAAACCACCGGAATCCCGGCCTCATGACAGCGTGTGGTCAGCTCATCCGACATCCCAACACTGGCGGCAATGATCCCATCGACCCGGTAATCCAGCAGCTCATCAATCACCCGCGACACCGCGCCGCCAGTCCCGGATTCAATAAATATTAGAATATGATAGCCGCGCTCCTGCAACACTCGGCTGAGCTTTTCCAGCGCATCTGGATAGAATTGATTGTCCAGATAACTGACCACAAGACCAATAATCTTTGACCGCCCCGTGATCAAAGAGCGCGCCAGAACATTGGGCCGGTAGCCCAAACGCTCCGCCGCGACACGCACCTTTTGCGCTGTTTTCGCCGACACGGACGCCCCCGGCGTAAACACCCGAGACACCGCCGACTGACTGACCCCAGCCGCGCGCGCCACATCGGTGGAATTGACCCGATCGCGCCCCATCAGCCCGCCGTCCAACCGCCATCCACCAGCAGCGACGTGCCCGTCACCATGGCGCTGGCATCGCTGGCCAGGAAAACCACCGCGCCCATCACGTCCTCGACCTCGGCAATCCGCGGCAGCTTGATCTTGCTCTCGATCCAGGACCGTTTTTCGGGATCGGCAAAAGTTGCCGCAGTCAACGGCGTGTGGATAAATGTCGGGCAGATCGTGTTCACCCGGATCGCACGCGCTCCCCACTCCATTGCCATCGCCTTACAGATGCCCTCAATGCCATGTTTGGTGCCGCAATACACCGCGCGATCATGGCCGCCGACATGGCCCATCTGGCTGCTTATTTGCAGGATCGAGCCGCCGCGCTGCATGCCCTTTGCGGCGTTGACCGCCAGAAAATAAGCAGCCCGCAGGTTCACATCCATCACCCTGTCAAAATCGACCGGATCGGTTTGTAACGCAGGTGAATGCCGCGCCAATCCAGCTGAGTTACACAAAATATCAAACGGATCCTGCGCCTGGAACACTGCATCTTGCGCCGCCAGATCGGTCACATCCAGCACCAGACCTTCGGCCGGGTAGCCCGCGTCGGTCAGCGCATCCACCGCTTGCTGCAGCTCCGCCTGGCCGCGCGCCGCGATCACCACCTGAGCGCCTGCCTCTGCCAGTGCCACCGCGCAGGCCAGCCCGATCCCCCGCGAGCCGCCGGGCACGAAAGCGCGCTTGCCATCGAGCCGAAATGAAGGTGTCTTTGGCAAGCTCATCGCCGCGCTCCTTGCAGTCATTTCAAACGCTAAGCCCCGTCAATCGCTGTGTCGAGAAGAACCTGCCGATCCACAAGGCCCAGGCATGTTGCAAAATCAACAAACTGCGGCACGACCCCTGGACCCGACATATCGCTGTGCCGACACACGCCGCACGCATCGGCCTGGATGCTCGAACAACCCCTTCGCCAAACTGTCGCGCGGGCCCGTTCATAGCAGATCAGACGCTCTAGTTCGCCGAGTCGCGATGGGCTGCACCAGCACCATAGGGCACATTGACCCCGCCATAGCGACGGACCCGGACATTGCACTGCTCGGCATGGCCAACAAAACCCTCAAGCATGCACAACCGCGAGCCATATTCCCCAATCACAGTCGCAGACTCGTCGGAGTCAATTCTTTGATAGGAGTGGGTCTTGATGAACTTTCCAACCCAAAGCCCGCCCGTGTAGCGCCCCGCCTTTTTCGTTGGCAGCGTGTGGTTGGTCCCAATCACCTTGTCGCCATTGGCCACGTTGGTGCGCGGCCCAAGAAACAGCGCCCCGTAATTGGTCATGTTTTCCAAAAACCACTGATCGCGATCGGTCATCACCTGAATATGCTCAGACGCGATCTCTTCCGACACGGCCAGCATTTCGGTGTAGCTGTCGCACAAGATGATCTCGCCATAATCGGTCCAGCTGACCCGAGCGGTCTCGGCAGTTGGCAAAATCTGCAAGATCCGGTCAATCTCGGCCATCGTGTCTTCGGCCAGCTTGCGCGAGTTCGTGATCAGCACCGCGGGCGAGTTATAGCCATGCTCAGCCTGACCCAGCAGATCCGTGGCACATAGCTCACCATCGACCGTGTCATCGGCGATCACACAAGTCTCCGTCGGCCCGGCAAACAGGTCGATCCCAACCTTGCCGAACAATTGCCGCTTGGCCTCAGCCACGAACGCATTGCCGGGCCCCACCAACATATCCACGGGCTTGATCGTCTCTGTCCCCAGCGCCATTGCCCCCACGGCCTGCACACCGCCCAGCACCAGAATCTCATCGGCACCGCCCATTTGCATGGCCGCCACAATTGCAGGATGCGGCGCCCCGTTCATCGGCGGCGCACTTGCCAAGACCCGCTTCACCCCTGCCACTTTCGCGGTCAGCACCGACATATGCGCGCTCGCCACCATCGGAAATTTGCCACCAGGAACATAGCATCCCACGGAATTGACTGGGATATTTCGATGACCCAGAAACACACCTGGCATTGTTTCGATTTCGACATCAGTCATGCTGGCACGCTGGGCTTGGGCAAATCTGCGAATTTGTGCCTGGGCAAATTTGATGTCTTCCATCTCTTGCGGAGTCACTTTGCTGATCGCGGCCTCGATTTCCGAGGCTGTCAATCGAAACGCCGCCGGGGCATATGCGTCGAATTTTGTGCTCAGCGCGCGCACCGCTGCGTCGCCGCGTGCACCGATATCTTCCAGGATGCCTTCGACGGTGGCACGCACTTTCGCATCATCTTCCGCCCGCTCACCCGCTGGCTTTCCGCGCTTGAGATACTCCGCCATATCCGTTCCCCTCGTGGCCCATTTTTACGCTTCGTCACCACAATAGCGCCGTTGCAGGGCCACTCAAGGGATTTTTGCATAGGTTTGCAAAATGAAGTTTTACCACAGTGCCAGCCCGTCAACCCAATCCAGCATCGCCTTTAACACCACGGGCGTGCCAGCCGGGCTTATGATATCACCAGCCAGAACATGCCCCGAGGGATCAATCCCCGGGCCCAGGTCCATCGGCGCCAGCGTCACAGGGCCGCCCCAAATCTCTGCGATCTCGCGGGTGCGATCGGCAACGACCACTTGGTCCTCATCGGAAAAAATGAACAACGCGGGCATCTGAGCCAAAGCAAAGTCGGACTGGCCGACCGCGGCCACCAATGTGGCCATCGGCAAGGTCGAGACCAGGGGATACTTGGTGGTAAAATGATACGCCTGTGCCGCATTCTTCGGTTCAAAACCTCGCTCTTGGCCGAAAAGCAAGGGACCCCAGACCCGCATGTAGGGCCAACTCAAAAGCCGCGCGGCCGGGTTGTTGACCTGAAAATTGGGCGAAACGAAAACCATACCGACCACGTCGTCTTGAACAGTGGCCGTGGACTGCACTGCCCCCCAGGCTGCCAATGTGCCACCGGTCGAGGTTCCGATGACCAAAACCTTGTCACCCAGCATCCGCCCAATGCCCAAAGCTTCCTCCAGATCGGCAATCCAATCGCCCGCACGCGGCTCTGCCATGGCGGCGCTGTCTCGACCATGCCCATGTAAACGCGTGAAAAAAAGATTTGCGCCGAGATCAGCCGCAAACAAATCCGGCAGCGGACGCACCTCTTCTCGATTCGCAGAAAACCCATGCAGATAAACCACCGATAGCGGCGTTTTGACTCCGGGTTCCTGTGCCCAAACCACATGCTTTTGGGATCCGTCCCGGATGTTTGGAACAGCCGCTTCGCGGGTCTCAAGCCAGTCTTCAAGCTCTGCCAGCGGCGGCAGATCAAGTGCTTGTGCGCGTCGCTCTATCTGCTCTCTCGGACCCAGCCAGATCACCAGCGCAATGGCAACGATCGCCAAAAAGATCCCGGCCAAAAATTTGCGAAATATCTTCATCATAGCTCCTGTCGCGCAATCACATCTTCTATATTCGACACGATAATCGCCAATTCATCGGGGTTCGACAACCGGTGATCCGCGCCATCGATCAGAGTCAAACGCATATCAGGACTGTCCGCGTGATCCAACAGTCGCAGCGCCGTTTCAACCGAAACTGCAGTATCTGCAGTGCCCTGCACAAATCGCACCGGAAAGGGCAAAGACAGCGGCGTGCGCAAAACCAGCTGATCACGGCCATCTGTGATCAATCGCTGTGTGATCGGGTAGGGTTCGCCGTAATCTGACGGCACATAAACAACCCCCTGCGCGGTCAATTGTGCCCGCTGCGTCGCGTCAAACCCGGCCCAGTACCCGTCTTCGGTAAAATCAGGCGCGGCCGCCAATCCGACCAGGCCGCAGACCCGCTGTGGCATTGCGCGCGCCGTCAAAATCGCAATCCAGCCGCCCATCGACGACCCCACCAAGATCTGAGGCCCCAGGGACAATGCATCCAAAGTATCGCGCACATCGCACGCCCAGTCGCCGATGCAGCCGTCTCGAAAATCGCCGCCTGATTGTCCATGTCCCGAGTAGTCAAGCCGCAAGAAAGACCGCCCCGACGCGCGCGCCCAGGCCTCAAGATGCAACGCTTTGGTGCCCTCCATATCAGACTTAAAACCACCCAGAAACACGATACCAGGATCGGCGCCTTTTGTTTGATGATACGCGATCGTGCGGCCTTGCGGCGTGGTCAAGTAAGAAGCATCGGGCATCACAAGCTGTCCAATTCGGCATATTTTTGATAAATTGGGCATATCAATTCTGCCAATGCGACGCCAGCCCATACCGTTTGCAGACCGTGAAGGCTCGCCTGGCAGCCCAAACCGGGCCGCTTCGCCTGCCCTGACCACAGGCTTCTTTGTTTCTTATCCCAATGACGCCGCTGGATCCCGAAGCCGCTGCAATCTTCGTGCAGCGGCCTGTGCAAACTCTCGCGTCACAGCCTTTCGCCGCGCCGCCGCCAACTTATCGTCTGGCGCCATTCGGAGGATGTCTGCACCATATGCATCGGCCAGAATAAGCCCTGTCTGATGCGGCAACAGCTCGGTTGGGAAGTCGGGATCGACGGCCCAAAAGTATCGATCGCACCAAGACAGATAGCCTTTCCATTTGGAATCGCTGGTAAAATCAGCACGGCTTGATTTGCACTCGATGATCCAAATCTCTCCTTTCGGACCAAGCGCCATCACATCGACCCGCAAGCCGCGCGCGGGCGCATGCTCTTCCAGACAAGCAAACCCAAAGCTCGTCAAATGACGACATACCCCTCGTGCCAACCGTTGACCTGGGGTGAGTGCGTTCAAACGGTCTGTGTCCAAATTCATATTGCACACTTGAACAAACCATAAACAAAAAGCAAGGTGGGGCATATTGACACGAAATCAGTCGGCATCATATCTGACAAAGACCCAGAAGGTATTTGCAGAATGATGCCCGATCCCATTCCCGCGTTTCGCGCTTTGGCAGACCCGACACGGCGCGAGATCTTGCACCTGTTGACAGAAAACGCGTTAACAATTGCGCAAGTGGCTGAGCGGTTCGAAATTACACGGCCTGCGATCCAGAAACACCTGGCCATTCTGTACGAGGCGCAGCTGATCACCGTCGAAAAACGTGGGCGAGAACGTCTTAATATACTGAATTTAAATGGGTTTCAGGCGGTTTCCGATTGGCTTGGTTATTTTGATCAATTTTGGGATCACCGGCTATCCGAACTGAGAGCCGCAATCGAAGAAGCCCCCGATGCAGAGCCCGATCTGTCAGATCACCCTTAAATTTTGTCCGTGTCTGCGTCCAATACTGGCTCTTGAGCAAAAGAAAGGACAACGAGCCACTTTGGTTTGATGGCCCGGGCTGCTTCCTCGTGACCCTGACAGGGTGATGCCCTTGCATTGGCGGGCATACCGACAAGGCTGCGGTTCTTACCCCGCGCGCTCCCCCTTGTCCTGACGTCGGACACCGCCTACCTAACCCCCAGACGGGCACTGCTCTTTCTGTCGCATGGCAAAATTCCGGTGGCCTTAAGCAAATCCGAGGGGGCTGGCTCTGTCAGGATCGTGGTCCTGTTACCTGGCGCCCACCTGTATATACAGGTCCTCGGGAATGCACGCCTGACGCTTGTGGTGGTCCCGTCGCTGATTTTGACCGCGTGCAGTGCACAAGACCAAACGGATCTGTTACCGCGCAAGTACCAGCAACACGCCAGGCTAGGGGTGAGCGGGTGCGAACGGGGTGTCGGGGATAGTTTTGCACCGATCTGCGAAAGCCTGCCCGTCCCGCAAGGTCAGATCCACAAGCGCGACGACCGAAGACGACACGGCCAAAACCCGAGGACCTGAAGCAAGAAATCCTGGGAAAACGAGACGAGCCTAATTCAAATCACTGTCAGCAATCACTGAAATGCAGAAGGCTGCACCTCGCGGGCCATATGATCCAGCACCGCATTGACAAATTTTGGCTCTTTGCCACTGGGAAAAAACGCCCGTGCGACGTCCACGAATTCTGTAATCACCACTTTCGGCGGCGCTTTGCCTTCGGTCAACTCGGCCCCCGCCGCCCTGAACAGCGCGCGCAAGGTCGGGTCGATCCGCGAGATTGGCCATTTGGCAACCAAAGCGCGATCCGTCAATTGATCAATCTTGGCCTGCCAGTTCACTGCGTCACGCACCAATTTGCGAAACAGGTCGACATTGCCTTCGGCCAGTACCGCTTCGTCCTCCGATTGCGGCAGTCCAAACCGGAAATCCTCAAACTCGCGGATCACTTTATCCTCGGGCTGCGCAGCGGCCTCCATCTGGAACAACGCCTGCACGGCATAGAGCCGCGCCGCAGATTTCATTTGTCGCGCGTCGGGCTTTGTCATACGCGATCAGACTCAGCCGTTACTGTAGCGTCTGACATCGGCTTGAAACCTATATTTTTGGTCTCACTGCCCCATCGGCGGGCAAGTGCAATCAAATGCAGCGCTGCCGCTGCTGCTCCGCCGCCTTTGTTTTGACCCACCGGATCGGCGCGGACTATGGCTTGATCATGATTTTCAACAGTCAAGATCCCGTTGCCAAGCAGGGCCCCTTGCAACCCCAACAGCGTCAATCCGTGTGAGCTGTCCGCGCACACGGTGTCATAATGAGTGGTCTCACCGCGGATAACGCAGCCCAAGGCGACGAAGCCGTCAAAAGTGCTCATACGAAAGGCAGTCGCAATGGCGGTGGGGATTTCGAGGGCCCCCGGCACCTCGATCAGCTCATGGGTCGCACCAGCCTGCTCGATCATCTTGCGCGCACCTGACACCAGCGCGTCGGCCACGTCTTTGTAGTAAGGCGACACGACAATCAGCAGCTTGGTCGGCTTGTCCATCTGGGGCGTTTCCAGAATGTGATGCGCGGCTCCGGCCATGTGTTATCCTCTTGTGGATGGAATTTTGCGGGTCCCGGTGATGGTCAAGCCATAGGCCTCCAGACCGATCACCTTGGGCGTGGGCGAGTTGGTCAACAGCACCAGATCTGACAGCCCGAGCGACGATAAGATCTGTGCGCCCAACCCATATTGCCGCAACGTCTGCGGCGAGATCGCATCTTCGGCAATGATCTTCATTGTTGTGTCGCGCAGCAAGACAACAACGCCCCGCCCCTCAGCGGCGACCAGGCGCATCGCATCGCCAAATTCGTCGGCGCGCCCAACCCCTCCGGTGCCAATCACATCCAACATGGGATCCATCGCATGCATTCGCGTCAAAACCGGCTCAGGCGTTGAGATATCACCTTTGATCAAAGCGATATGTTCAGCCCCTTGGGTCTCGTCAGAATAAATCCGCATTGCCCATTTGCCGCCAAACTCAGACTCGATTGTTGTTTGCTGTGCCACTTTCACCAAATTGTCATGTCGCCGACGATAGGCGATCAGATCGCTGATCGTCCCAATCTTGAGATTGTGCATTTGCGCAAAGCTGACCAAATCGGGCAGCCGCGCCATAGAGCCGTCTTCATTCATGATCTCGCAAATCACACCGGACGGGTTCAGGCCCGCCAAGCGGCTGACATCAACAGCTGCCTCAGTATGACCGGCGCGCACCAGCACACCACCATCGCGCGCGCGCAGCGGAAACACATGGCCCGGTGTCGCAATATCCGCACCAGATTTGCTTGCATCGATCGCCACGGCCACCGTTCGCGCCCGATCATGGGCCGAAATGCCGGTACTGACCCCTTCGCGGGCCTCGATGCTGATCGTGAACGCCGTCTCGTGGCGGCTGGAGTTATACGACGCCATCAACGGAAGGCCCAATGCGTCAATGCGTTCGCCCGGCAGCGTCAGACAGATCAGACCGCGTCCATATTTGGCCATAAAGTTGATGGCCTCAGGCGTTGCCATCTGCGCTGGAATTACCAGATCGCCCTCGTTTTCGCGATCTTCGTGATCAACCAGGATGAACATTCGCCCGTTGCGCGCATCCTCAATAACGTCCTCGATTGAGGAAATCGCATCGCGCCAATTGCCCTCAATCGGACCGGGCGTTTCAAAGGGGATAGGATCGGACATCGGCGCCACTCCGTTTCATGCCGCGCCAGATAGCTCAGCCTTGATCAAATGACCAGTGGCAAGGTCGCGCCTGTTTGGCATTTCCGGCATCGCCTGGCTTTGATTTCGACAAAATGCGATTGCTGCGGCAAGCTTTCTTGACCACTTCGGCGTTACGCTGCGCTGAAGTCGGACAAACGCGCCACGTAGCGTGCTAAGGTATCGATTTCGAGGTTGATCTGATCGCCAATTTTGGTGCTGCCCCAAGATGTGACAGCTTTGGTATGCGGGATGATATTGACCCCGAACCGGTTGCCGGACACCTCGTTGACGGTGAGCGACGTACCGTCGAGCGCCACCGATCCCTTCGAAGCAATAAATCGCGCCAGGCTGGCCGGAGCTTCGAATTCGAACCGCGTGCTGTCGCCTTCTGCGCGCAAGCCGACAACACGAGCCAAGCCATCGACATGACCTGAAACAATGTGGCCGCCCAGCTCATCCCCCACCCTGAGCGCGCGTTCGAGGTTGATCACGGAACCCACTTGCCATGTGCCAATATTGGTCATCCCAACCGTTTCAGCTGACACCTGCATGTCAAACCAGCTGCCAAGGCCGTCAGGTCCTTTGGAGACCACGGTCAAACAGACGCCCGCACATGCAATCGAGGCGCCGATGTCAATTCCGTCGACAGCGTAACGCGACGTGATGCGCACGGTCAGATCGCCCTGTTGCTCAAGCGCAGTGACGCGACCAAGATCCGTGACAATTCCTGTAAACATCGGGGACTCCTCAGAGGCGTTTTCTTTGATCTAGCGGGCAGAACGCCACCAAACAAGAGCTCCGCCATCGCCTGTCGACCGATCAGCGTTTTTGCCGCCGCAAGTATGTACCGCGGCGGTCACAGTTCTGCCGCAACTTGAGGATAGCCAACCGGTCTCAAATGAGCGACATTGAGCCCTTAGGGACGCGTTGAAGGGCGGGCGGACCTTGAGGAATAAAGTACGGGTATATGGGACGGAGCACAGGTAAAAATCGCAGGTTTTTGGTTCTGCAGGGACCTCATGGTCCGTTTTTTGCGCAGCTTGCACAGCACATGCGCGACACCGGGGCTGAGATTTGGCGTGTTGGGTTCAACCAAGGAGACCGCTTGTTTTGGCCCGATCGCGCGAGCTTTTTGCCCTATCGCAAGACCGCAGAACAATGGCCGGATTGGATCGCCCAGATTTATGATGACCGTAACATTACAGACCTTGTCTTGTACGGCGACACCCGTCCAATCCATGCCGAAGCGATTGCAATGGCCAAGGCTCGCGGCATTCTGGTTCATGTCTTCGAGGAAGGTTATCTGCGGCCTCACTGGGTGACCTATGAACGCGGTGGGGCCAATGGCTATTCGCGCCTTCTAGAGACGTCATTGAGCGAGATGCAAAGCGCACTGGAAAAACTGGACCTGGAATTGCCCGCGGCTCCCACACGCTGGGGCGATCTGCGTCAGCATGTGTTTTACGGATTTCTCTATCATGCTGCGGTGCTGCTTGCGAACAGGCAATATCGGCACTTCCGGCCTCATCGCGCGTTGACCGTTGGCCAGGAATTTCGGCTCTATTTGACGCGCTTGATGCTGATGCCGGTCTACGCCTTGCAGCGGGTGATTGCCACCCAACGGGTGAAATACGGCGGATTCCCGTATCACCTTGTGTTGTTGCAGCTGGAACATGACGCCTCGTTTCAAAAGCACGGACCGTTTGCAAACGGCACCGAATTCCTTGAACAATGCGTAAAGGCCTTCGCCGACGGGGCCGAGAGTCACCACCATTTGGTGTTCAAGGCCCACCCGCTGGAAGATGGCCGAGTGCGGCAGCGCACTGAAATGAAAAAATTGGCCCAGAAATATGGCATCGAAAAACGTGTGCATTACATCCGGGGCGGCAAGTTGGCCGAATTGCTCGATCACACACGCTCGGTCGTCACAGTGAACTCGACCGCAGCGCAGCAGGCGCTTTGGCGCGGTCTGCCACTGAAAGCATTTGGCCAAGCGGTCTATTCCAAGCCGGAATTCGTATCTGACCAAACTTTGGATCTCTTTTTTGCAGCGCCGCAACGGCCCGACAGCAAAGCCTACCGCGCCTACCGGCATTTCCTGCTAGAGACCAGCCAAATCACCGGAGGCTTCTATGCGTCGCGGGCGCGGCGCAGATTGCTGCGTCAGGTGATTGATATGATGCTGGCCCCAGATGATCCCTATGACGCACTGTCGCGCGGCACCGCTCATACACGCCATCATTTGCGGTTGGTCAAATAACGACCACAAAATCGGCGAATACGAGTCAGATGGCCATGTGTTGGGCGATCATCGCTGGTAAATAATCGACCAATCTTGTACAGATAAAAGAAAAATTTGAGGCAGTGCGCAGCGAAGGAGCGGTCGCCGTGACATGGTTTGGCAGAAATAAGAGGCTTCGGCTTCTGGTCTTGGGTGCGCTCGTGATCACCCTGACGGCCTGCGGCTTGCCTCGATCAGGGCCCAACAAGCGTGAAATTTTTGCAGGCTCTGTGCAGCGCGAAGGTGACGCGTTTGTTGTTGCGGTGACGGACCGCGTCGCGCGCGCAACGGCAGTTGCACCAGCGCTTGGCTTCTCGGACAGTTTTAAGAAAGCTGGCCCCATTGGATCGGATACAATCCGTCCTGGCGACACCCTCGGCCTGACCGTTTGGGAAAACGTCGAAGACGGTTTGCTGGTGGGCACGGGTCAAAATGCCGCTGTATTGGAGGAAGTTCAGGTCGATGGCGCGGGATTTATCTTCATCCCCTACGCAGGTCGCATCCGCGCCGCTGGCAACTCACCCGAGCAATTGCGCGGGATCATCACCCGGCAGCTGGACACCCAAACCCCTGATCCGCAGGTCCAGGTCCGCAGACTGGCGGGTGATGGATCGACCATTTCAATTGTCGGGGGCGTTGGCGCCCAAGGGGTCTACCCAATCGAACGTCCCACCCGGACCTTATCGGCAATGCTTGCCAATGCCGGTGGCGTGACGATTGAACAGGAAATTGCGCAGATCATTGTTTTGCGCGGAAATCAGCGGGGCGAAATCTGGTTGTCGGATCTCTACAAATACCCTGCTCTGGATATTGCGTTGCGACCCAATGATCGGATCTTGGTGGAAGAAGACACCCGGGCCTTTACCGCACTTGGTGCCACGGGGACACAAAACCGCGTTGATTTTACCGCACAAAGCCTCTCGGCCATTGAGGCGATCGCCCAAGTTGGGGGCTTAAATGCCAACCTTGCGGATCCAACCGGTGTCTTCGTGTTTCGCAACGAGCCTGAAGCGATTGCCAGACAAGTTCTGGCGCGCAACGACATAATTGGGACGCAGCGATTTGTGTATCTGCTCGATTTGACCCAGCCAACAGGCGTGTTCAATGCACGTGATTTTGTGATCCGCGATCAAGACACCGTGTATGTCACACAGGCCCCTTTCGCGACATGGGACAAAACAGTGGCATCGCTGACAGGTTCGCTGAGCGCGGCGAATGCTGTGTCCGATATCGGAAATTAAACCGTGATACCTGATCCAGACGCGTCGCCGCAGGCGCTGTGTCTGACATCCCTCAGCCATCTGCGGGACAAGAGGTTAAGACGCATTCTTTGCCTGGCCGGGTATAAACCAAGGGTTGGCTGGCCCCGCCCGGGCGACAGCGTCGCGGTTTGGGGACATCGGGCCACGGCCAAACGCGGCGAAACGCTTTCTAAGCACAGGCGCGTGCCTTTGGTGCGGCTCGAAGATGCCTTTCTGCGCAGTCTTACACCTGGCCGGACCGGCGGTCAGCCAATCGGCCTTATCCTAGACAAACGCGGGATGTACTTCGATGCAAGCCGCCCCAGTGATCTGGAGCATATCCTCAGCCACGAGCCGTTGAATCATTCTGACGATTTGGCGCGCGCCAAGGCTGGAATCGCGTTGATGCGCCAAGCTCATTTAACCAAATATACCGGATTTGATCCCACCACTGCGGTTCCCGATCCCGGCTATGTGTTGGTCGTTGACCAGACACGCGGTGATGCCTCGATCGCGCTTGGCGATGCAAATGCCAATCATTTCGCCGAAATGCTGACCGAAGCGCAGCTGGATCACCCAACCGCACGCATTGTAATCAAGGGCCATCCAGAGGCGCGCCTGGGTCTGCGCCCTGGCTATTTTTCAGCTCAGCATCAGACAGATCGGATCAGCTATTTTGACCAGCCTGCATCGCCATGGGCCCTGCTTGAGGGTGCCATCGCGGTCTATGTCGTAACGTCACAATTGGGGTTCGAAGCCGTGCTGGCAGGCCACCGCCCAAAGGTGTTTGGCAAGCCGTTCTACAGTGGCTGGGGTTTGACCGAAGACCGCTTCCCCGTGCTTGGGCGGCGCGGCCGAACGCTGACCCGGAACCAACTGTTTATCGGCGCGATGCTAAAATACCCCATCTGGTACGATCCGCACCGCGATCAGTTGGGTCAGTTCGAAGACGCAGCCTATGCCCTAGAGGCCGAGACGCGCGCCTGGCGGCAAGATCACCGAGGCCATGTCGCAACCGGAATTCGGCTGTGGAAGCGCGGAATGCTGATCCGGTTTCAACACCATGGTCCGATACGGTTTGAAAATTCAGCGGCGCAAGCGGTGAGGCAGGCTGCGCGGAAAGTACGGCCCTTGATGGTCTGGGCAGGCAAAGAATCGCACTCATTGCGCGGTCAGGCCAAAGCGGGTTGCGTCGAGCTGATCCGGGTTGAAGACGGGTTTCTGCGCTCTCGCGGATTGGGAGCCAGGCTGATCCCACCATTGTCATTGGTCTGGGACTGGCAAGGGATTTACTATGATCCGACACGCCCAAGCGATATTGAGCACGCGATATCGAACGCTGCGCGCAAGTCGCCGGAAGACCTCCGGCGCGCGGTCCGCATCCGCGAGCGGATTGTCGAACAAGCATTGAGCAAATACAACTTAACCACACGTCAGCACGCTTTTGATCTGCCCTCAGATCGCGAAATTATTCTGGTGCCCGGTCAGGTTGAGGATGACGCTTCGCTGCTGCGTGGGGGCGGCGCTGTGCGCACGAACACGGCACTTTTGGCCGCTGCCCGCGCGGCCCATCCAGAGGCTTTCGTGATCTATAAGCCCCATCCAGATGTGGAGGCCGGTCTGCGACACGGCGCGATCGAACAGACCCACATGGCAGATCTCGTCGCTGAGCAGGCGGACGCGATTGCACTGATTGTTAAAGCCGACCGGATTATAACGATGACCTCACTTTTGGGCTTCGAGGCACTGCTGCGCGGCATCCCGGTCACCACTCTTGGGACACCTTTTTACGCCGGGTGGGGTCTGACCAATGATATTGATCTGAACCCTGCTGCCCAGGCACGCCGTCAGGCGCGCCCCTGTCTGGATGCCCTGGTGCACGCCACCTTGATCGACTATCCGCGCTATTTCGATCCGGTCAGCCACCGCGCTTGTCCACCTGAGGTCGTGCTGGATCGGTTGGCCAATGGCGCGGCGAGAAGGCGCCCCTTGGGTCATAAGATATTGGCAAAAGCACAAGGCGCGCTGGCCTCTTACACCTGGATCTGGCGTTAAGACGGCGCGCGCCATAATGTGACCGTGTCCTCCCCGATACTCTCTGTCTGAACAAGCCTGAATCGCGCCGCGTCATACAGGTGCATCAGCTCCATGGCACCAAGTGCGGGCCGCCCCTCCGCCCCGATGGCCAGACCGGCCGTGAACACATACAAATCGTCCACCAAACCGGCGCTCAAAAGCGCCGCCGCCAGATCGCCGCCGCCTTCGCAGTAAACACGGGTCAAGCCTTGTTTGGCTAAGACCTGCAGCATTGACACCGGATCAAGACGGCCTTGCTCGGACAGCTCAGCTTGGATCAGATGCGCGCCTTGGTCCGCAAGCGTTGTGCGCTGTGCATCCGGCGCCAGGGGGCCATGAACATACCAAACCGGCGCGGTGTCCACAGTCTGTAAAAGCCGTGACGGGCTTGGCACATCCAAGATGCGGCTGGCGACCACCCTTACAGGTTGGTTTACAACACCCATATCGCGCGCTGTCAGCGTCGGATTATCCGACCGGGCAGTCCCTGCCCCAATCAGCACAGCATCATGACATGCCCGCAGCATATGTCCAAACCGGCGTGCGTCCGGGCCCGTGATCCACTGGCTCTCGCCATCGCGGGTTGCAATCCTGCCATCGAAGCTGGTCGCAAGTTTCAGCGTTACCATCGGCAAGCCGCGCTCAAGCCGTGACAGAAACCCGCGATGATCCAGCCAGGCTTGCCGCGCGCAGCATCCTGTCTCAACCACGATCCCGGCCTCGCGCAGCATGGCCAAGCCGCGACCCGCAACCCGCTGATCTGGATCCAGCAGCGCAATCACGACTTTGGCCACCTTTGCATCTATCAGCGCTTGTGCGCAGGGCGGGGTTTGTCCGGTATGGGCGCAGGGCTCGAGTGTGACATAAACCGTCGCC
>JBELMC010000014.1:0-39740 GCA_042096155.1 Dinoroseobacter sp. | reverse complement strand
GTGGGATAGACCAGCTGATCCCATTGCGCCAAACCGAGCCCACCGAGCATCCAGAACACCACCGTATGCGCGGCTTTCGGGTCTCCAAGAAAAATCAGCACATTCGCCGCCGACATCACGATAAAAGACACCGCCACACCGGCCAGCACCAACCTGTCTGCACTGGTGGCAAAGGCAAACTGGGACACACCCAAAACGATCAGCGTTGCGCAAAGCGAGCCGATA
Source organism: Dinoroseobacter sp. (assembly GCA_042096155.1). Lineage (GTDB taxonomy): Bacteria > Pseudomonadota > Alphaproteobacteria > Rhodobacterales > Rhodobacteraceae > Dinoroseobacter. The sequence goes on along the minus strand of JBELMC010000014.1, from coordinate 39,515 downwards.
AAGGCCAGCAAAGGCACCGTCAAAAGACCCAAAAAAAGGCCTGTGTGCATGAGGGCCAGAATGGCTCCAAAGGCACCTCCTGCAGAAATACCCAGCAAATGCGGGTCCGCCAAAGGATTGCGCGTCACAGCCTGAAGGCTGGCGCCAACCATCGCAAGTCCCGCCCCGACAAGGCAGGCCAATATGGCCCTCGGGAAGCGGATATCCCAGACAATCGCTTCGCGGCCTCGCGACCAGTCTTCGGCGACCGTGCCCGGGGCGATCTTGTTGATAAGAACGCCCCAGACCGTTTCCAGAGGGATCGCAATCGCCCCCAGACTGACAGCAATCGACACAGAGCCCAAAAGCGCCAGGGCCCCAAGGACACCTATGGCCCATACACCAAAAGATATTTTAGGATGCGACTTCGTCGATTGCTGCGCCATCATGGTGCTGCCTTATTCGGCCCGGAAAGCCGCAGCGAGACTTTTGACCGCCGCGATGTTGCGTGGACCTGGTGTCGCCTCGACATATTCCAGCACCACAAACCGATCGTTGCGCACAGCGTCGATATCCCCGAAGGCAGGGTTATTCCGCATGAAATCCCGCTTTTGAGCAGCGGTGACCTCGCCGTAATTTACGATCACGATGAGTTCGGGATTGCGGTCGACCACAGCTTCCCAACCGACAGTTGCCCAGCTTTTCTCAAGATCATTCATGATATTGATACCACCTGCGGCTTCGATCAGCGCGTTTGGCATGGCATAACGACCGGCGGTGAACGGCACGTCTTCGCCACTGTCATAGACAAATACCCGAGGCGCGGACTTAAGCTGCTGCTGATCCGCGAGGAACGTGGCCAATTCTGCTTTGTACCCCTCGATCAAAGTTTCCGCGCGGTCAGAGACATCGAAAATCGCACCCAGATTGCGAATATCTTTATACATATCCTCCATGGACGCGGCATTTTTCTCGCTGATGTGAATGCAGCTTTCCGTCAGCTCGTAGACTTTAATACCAAAGGGATCCAGCGTCTCTGGGGTGACCTCGCCGCCAACTTTCATGCCGTAATTCCAACCCGCAAAATAAAAATCCGCGTCGGCCCCGACAAGCACTTCACGCGACGGATATTTAGAAGACAGCTCCGGCAGCTCTGCGACACCTTGGGTCATCTTTGCGTCCAACGTCTTCCAGCCGGAAACACCGGTATATCCGACCATATTGTCTGCAAGGCCCAGCACCAGCATCATCTCTGTCAGGTTGACATCGTTCGAGATTGCCGCCTGGGGCGGTGCGTTAAAAGTGACCTCTCGGTCACAGCTTTTAACGGTTGTCTGCGCCATAGCAGTGCCCGCGACTGACAGGGCGGCGATCGCCCATAGAGCAAGTTTCATCAGTAGCCTCCGTTTTATTTTGGAAGAGAGAAAGAAAAATGGGAGGACCCGCTGGGGGCCAGATGTTCGCGTCGCGCATCGACGCGAAACGTGGTCGACACAAGCGTGTCGGTCAAAAGGACTTCAGGCGGACCAAAACCCAAAGTGTGACCATCTTTCAGAACAAGAAGATCATCGCAGACGCCCGCCGCCATATTCAGGTCATGCAACGACACCACGATTGTCAAACCAAGGCTGCGGATCAGCGAGACGACCTCGAGTTGGTGGCGCACATCAAGGTGGTTGGTTGGCTCGTCCAGGATCAAAACACGCGGTTGTTGCGCCAGGGCACGTGCGACCATGACCCGTTGTCGTTCGCCGCCAGACAGGGACCCTAGGTCTCTGTCCGCAAAGGTTTGTAGGCTGAGCTTATCGAGAACGGAATCGACAATGTGGTCGCCACCCAACCCGACCGACGCCAAGCCAGACCGATGCGGCGTCCGGCCAAGGCGTACAATCTCCCGGACGGACAATCCGAAGGCAGAGGCCTGTTCTTGTAAAACGGCAGCGATCCATTTTGCACTGTTGCGCGCCGTCATGGCCCAAATGTCCTGCCCCCCCACGCGAATTTGTCCAGTATGAGGCTTTTGAAATCGATAAAGCAGCCGCAGCAAAGTCGACTTACCTGCACCATTTGGGCCGACGACCCCCAAAACGCGCCCTGCGGCCAAACGGAAGGATGTCGTGTGCAACACCGGTTGCGCCGACTTCGCTGGGGCCCAACTGACTTCCTCTATGTCAAGATCTGCCGTCCTCATGAGGTCTGGAAATCTCTGGACACAAGGGGGTTGCGGGCTGAGGGCACCCGAGCCAGTGTGGATTTTCGCAATTTGCCGGGTCGATCCACCGACGAACACCAACCGTCGTGCAGATAGGCATAGTGTTGTGCGAACGTCACAAGATCGCCCACATCCAGATCGGGATCCATATCACCGAACAGATAAGTTGCTTTGTTGCTGCCATGATAGGCCACCGTACAAGGCCGGTCACAACCCGCCATGCAGGCCACCCCAGAGACTTCAAAGTCGTCTAGGATGGCATCGTCAGCACTATCGATTGCGGCTCTAAGCTTCTTTATCAGCTCAATGCCAGGACGACGATCCGTTCCCTTGCGTCGACACGAGATGCAGACTGAAATTCTGTAATGGCTTGATGGGTCCATTTCGCCCTCCGCGAAGATGCGGGACCAGGAACGGACATGTCTTCAAGCGCAAGGAAAACCCGTATCGCCATAATCGTCTCCGAACCAGACACCCCGCCTGGGTTAAGTTGCATCGACGACACCAAAGTGTCGCTTGATGGCAGGTCTCCTGACTTGCGGATCAAAGTTTTCCCGGACCTTCCCAAACCAGACCTGGCTCAGTGGTATTTTTCGGGGTCACTCACCGTTCACAGTTGCGGGGGCAGTTGCGGAATTGGAGCACTCTTGGCGCGACCTCACCGCATTCCCTTTTCATTCCAGCCGCATGTTCAACGCCTGGAAACCATCAGTGTTACCTTTGTGGCATTGGAGCTGTCAGGTCAAATCATTCGGCTCAAGACCACGCGATACCCGTGTTTGCCCGCTTTGGGCCTATATCGCTTTGCGGATCATGCCTTACTCTCCAAGTTATTCAGCATCAGGCGTGCCAGCGCGATCGCAGCGCCGGGTGCGCGTGGCGTCTCGCCCGTGCCAGCCTCGTTTAAAAACAGGTTCATACCCCGCAAAATACTGTCACGAACGATCTCAGCCATGGGTCAGCGTCTCTTGTGGATTTACCTTTTCACCTTGCGTGGCGCGCAGCATATCAAAGCTACGACCAAGCTCTGCCTGAGTCATATCGCGGGCAATCACAACAATCCGCGAATGCCGCGCGATGCCCTGCCAATCGCGTATTGGGACCGGAGGCTCAAAAATATGCTGGACGCCGTGGAAGACGAACGGCATCTCGACACCCTCGAGATGCACGATCCCCTTTACGCGCAAAATATCGCGTCCGCGCAGCTTGATCAGGGTGTCGAGCCAAAAGTCAAACACCGCCACCGGGATCGGCGCCTGCAGCACAATCGATGCCGACTCGATCCGGGCATCGTGGATGTGCGACACGCCCGGCGCCAGGGCGGTCGGCGCAAACCCCGACAAATTTTCGAACGGATCGCTTGGGGCGATCGGTGACAGCCATTCCTTGGCGGTGTCAAATGTATTCTCCGAACGCATACCACTGAGGTCCCAAAGCGCAGCCGCAGGCACCACACCGCGATCTGCCTGCACAATGTCGGCCGTCGCATTCAACGATCGGAGCCGCTTTTCAAAGACACGCGTGTCATCCTCAGACACAAGGTCGGCCTTGCTGAGCACCAAAAGATCCGCGAGTGCGACTTGAGGCACCGCTTCGAACTGTCGGTCGAGCGTCTTTGGTCCCATCGCGGCATCTACCACAGCGACAACACCATCGATCCGAAACCCCTGTGCCAAGACCTGATCCGCGGTGAAGGTCTGCAGGATTGGACCGGGCTCTGCCAAACCAGTGGTCTCGATAACAATGCGGTCAAACACCAGGCCTTGCTTCCCTTTGCGCGCCACAAGGTCTTGCAATGTCCGCGACAGATCCCCGCGGATCGAGCAGCACAAACAGCCCGAAGCCATCAAGACGACATCTTCATCGACCGCTTCAATGAGATCATGATCAAGTCCGACATCGCCAAACTCGTTTACAATAACTGCGATGTTTGGACCGTTCGAGTCTGACAACACAGCATTGAGAAGTGTTGTTTTACCCGCGCCTAAGAACCCTGTCAGCAAGGTCACCGGAATGCGAGGGGATTTGGTCTGCATGACGTCGATCGTTTTTACTGAGCCGCTTTTTTACAATGTTATTACATAACGTTTTTTCGCTTGCAAGACTTACCCACTGAAATAAGGCCATAACATTCCAAAGCTGATGAGGATGATCAAAACACCCGCCATAACATGCAGCATCGCCGCGATGGATTGAAGGCTGTCTTGATTGTAAGCCCCCAGGCCTGCCAGTCGTCGCGCTATTATACCAGACGTCGCAATTGATAAATTAAACGCAGCCGTCCCCAGGCCCATGGTCATAACCGCCAGACATCCGACGGCAAAAGCCTCTAAGCGGGCTGCGATCACAAGAACAAACAGCGCGCCGGTACAAGGTCTTATCGCAATACTGGCGATTAAAGCGACCACATCACGCGCCGATTCTAGGGTCTTTACGTCCTTTACACTCGGTCCATGGGCATGACCGCAACACCGATCCTTACCATGCGCTTGCCGCCCCGGCTTGAACCAGCGGCGCGCCCCGCGAAGAACCAGAACCGCCCCAATGGCGGCAATTGCGGCGTAGCTTGCCGGGGCGAGCCACGCCTCAGCGAAATCGGTCAAATCGCCAGAGCGCATTTGAAACAGCAAGTACAGGCTTCCGACCAGCAAGATCGCCGTCGCGGCCTGAGCCAGGCTGGACAAAACCGTTAGGATGCAGAGCCGCCGGAATGTCGCGCCACTGGCCAAAGCGGCCCCGCCAATCAACACTTTTCCATGACCCGGTCCAAGGGCGTGAAAAAAACCATAAGCGGCCGTGGCGCTGCATAGGGTCCAGACCGCCAGCGGATCGCCAGATTTAAGACCTCTCAACGCGCCGGCCATCGTATTTTGAAAGATACGTTGCTCTGCTGCGGCCCATCGTTGAATGTCCATCCATGGCACAAGGCCCCATGCGGCGACACCAACACCCAAGGCGCCTGACGCAATGATGATAAACCTCAGCCACATATGACCGTCTCCTCAACCGTCAGCGACGCCCCATAATTTCGTGTGCAAGCTTTTGCGTGGCACAGTCGCGTTAAACTTTGCATCTCCAAAGCGGTCTAGAATCCGCGTTTCAAAAAAACATGCGTTGCGATGTTATGACAGCTTTCTACAACTCCAAAAGTATCAGCGTCGATCCGCGCCAGAATAAAAACAGCACCATACATCCGAGATTCACCCGGATGCGGCGGGGCAATTTCACCAAGGCGCGTACGACATGACAAACCATTCCGAGCCCGGATACAATCACGAAACCTGTGGCATCTGTCGCGCTCCAGATTTCAGCGAATTACCGCCGTTACAAGCAGCCCGCAAGCGCGTTTGCCATATTCCGGATCAGTTGCGAATAAAATGCAGGTCCAGGTTCCAAATTCAACCCCAGAGGGTCAATAATACCTATCTGGGCGTCGGCCCCATCCAGAACCGTCGCCACCAAACCAGGGTTGAATTGCGGTTCTGCCAGAACGCAATCAATCCCTTCATCGGCAATCCGCTCTTGGATTTCGGCAATCCGTGCTGGGCTTGGATCAGACGCATCACCGATGGAAATCGCACCGGCGGCCGGGAAGTCAAAATCGTGTTCAAAATACTGGTACGCATCGTGGAATACAATAAACTGACCTCCCCGCACCGGGTCGAGGATCGCATTTACCTCACCGATCAAGGTTTGGATTTCGGCACGCCCTGCCGCAGCGTTGGCAAAATATGTCCCTGCGTTGTCAGGGTCAGCCGCGGAAAGCTGGCCGGCAATAAGGTTCAGCCAAGTCATCGCGTTTTGTGGTGACAACCATGCATGCGGATCATGAGAACCGTGATGATGACCGTCGTGGTCATCATGGTCTTCATCATGGTCGTCATCATCATCGTGTCCATCATGGTCATCGTGATCATCGTGGTGATCATCATCATCGTCGTGATCATCATGTGCATGAGCTTCGAACAACGCACTTTCGCGGAATTCCAACTTAAAGGTTCCGTCTGCCTCAAGAAGACTGGTCACGGCTGCGTCAGGCGCCAATGTTTCAATCGTATCGCTCAACCAGGGGGTCAAGTCAGCACCAATCCAGAACACCAAATCGGCATTCTGCAAGGCCGCCGCTTCGGATGGACGAAGCCTATACTCATGTGGGCTTGCACCAATCTGCACAATCAGATCCGGTGTGCTTATACCTTCTAGCACGCGCGCCACCAACGAATGAACCGGTCCGATGTCGACAGCGACCCGCGGCGTCTCAGCGAGGGCCGTTCCACCCAACAGAGTTGCCATGAGCGTAAGAGGAATGAGCTTTCTAGACATCGAAGTCTCCACGTGATTTTATAACATCAAGTTCCGTTAAACGAAATGTAATAATATGACAAGTGATCCCAGCGCGACCATCGCAAACGACGAGCCCATTGGGTTCCGGCCCCATGATCACACCGCATGTGTCACCGACACGCTTCGCGCAGCCGAAGACCGATGTGCGGCAGACAGGCTTCGGTTTACCCCCGTACGCCGCAAGGTGCTTGAAATCTTGCTTCAAGAACATCGCGCCTTAGGGGCGTACGCGATCTTGGACCGGCTGCGCGAAAACGGATTTGGGTCACAGCCCCCCGTGGCCTACCGTGCCTTGGACTTTTTGGTGTCCAACGGGCTGGCTCATAAGATCGAGCGTTTAAATGCGTTCATCGCCTGTGCCCATCCCAGCCACGCACATACGCCAGCCTTCATGATCTGCCGCTTTTGTGACGCCGTTGCGGAAATACAATCCTCGCCGGCGCGCGGCGCGTTGAGTGACGCAGCACGCGCCACCGGCTTTCGAATTGAGCGGACCGTGGTCGAAGCGGAAGGCGTCTGTCCCGCTTGCGTAGAAAAGGCAGACGCATGAGCCTTGTGCAGGTCAAGGATCTAAGCGTCCGTTACAATGCCCGCACCGTCTTGTCGCGCGTGTCCCTGCACGTCGACCCAGGTGAAATCGTAACGATTGTTGGCCCGAACGGATCGGGAAAAACCAGCCTGCTGCGCGCGATCATCGGCGCCGTGCGTCCCGCACAAGGCCGTGTCATTCGTGGCGACCAGATCAAAATCGGATATGTTCCACAAAAGCTGCATATCGACAGGACGTTGCCAATCACTGTGTTGAGGTTTCTGAAGCTGCCGGGCGGATTTTCGCAAACCGACATTGACCAGGCGTTGCGGCAAGCAGGCGTTCCTGATCTTGCAAAAACGCAGCTGTCACAATTATCAAGCGGGCAGTTTCAACGCGTGTTGCTGGCGCGCGCGCTGATCAGCAATCCGGATTTACTGTTGCTTGACGAAGCCACTCAAGGTCTCGATCAACGTGGGTCTGCCGCGTTTTATCAGCAAATTGAGGCGGTTCGGCAAAATACTGGCTGCGCTGTCTTGATGATCAGTCATGAATTACATGTTGTGATGAGCGCTTCAGACCGGGTGATCTGTCTGAATGGTCATATATGCTGCGAAGGCACACCGGCTGTGGTTGCATCTGCACCCGAATATCGCGCATTGTTCGGGACAGGGACTGGTGGAGCCTTGGCACTGTACCGGCATCATCACGATCATGGTCACGACCACAGCGATGAACATTCACAGGCCGCTGAATAATGCTTGATGATTTTATGGTGCGCGCCGCGCTGGCGGGAATTGGCGTGGCCATCGCAGCCGCACCTTTAGGGTGTTTCGTGGTTTGGCGACGAATGGCCTATTTCGGCGACGCCACGGCGCATGCCGCGATCCTAGGTGTCGCTTTGGCGCTGGCATTTTCAATATCGATCTTCATCGGAACGATGGCAGTTGCCTTGCTGATGGCATTGACTGTCAACCTTCTGTCCGGTCGCGGATATGCAATGGACACGTTGCTTGGGGTTCTGGCCCATTCGGCGCTGGCATTCGGGCTTGTCGCGGTCTCATTTATCTCTGGGGTCAGGCTTGACCTGATGGCCTATCTGTTCGGCGATATCCTGGCTGTTTCACAGGGGGACCTTGCGTTGATTTGGAGTGGCGCAGCCCTTGTGGTCGCTCTGATCGGCTGGCGTTGGTCGGCGCTGCTGACATCCACGCTGAATGAAGATCTGGCGCATGCAGATGGGCTAGACCCGCAACGCGAACAGCTGGTTCTGACACTTGCGCTCGCTATTACGGTGGCCGTTGCAATCAAAGTCGTTGGTGTGCTGCTGATTGCTGCTTTGCTGATCATACCGGCAGCCGCCGCGCGCCCGGTCTCGCGAACGCCCGAAGGTATGGCCATTGCCGCCGGAGCAATTGGAATGATTTCTGCAGTTGTTGGCTTGCGCGCCGCTTATACATTCGACACGCCTGCTGGTCCTTCAATCGTCTGCGTCGCCGCCCTAATCTTCATGATCACCAGCGTCCAAAGGGCCATTAGATCCCAGACGTAGCTGCGCGGAGAGCACCAAGCCCATACATCGCGCAGCAAAAATTATGTGAAAAATAGCGGCAGCCTGCACGTTTTGGGGATCAAAAAATGCGTCATTCGGGCCTGGCCAACCAGACGGATCGCTGCTGCCCTATTCTTGCCCCAATCGATTGTTACCAATTCAGAGACAATGTTGAACGAAAGGCAGGATTATCCAATGACCAAATTGGCAGCGATTTTCGGAGTCACTTTGGGCCTCGCGGCGGGCGTCACGCTCGCCACGGCAGGGACCAACGGATCAGCCTTTCCCTTTTTTGCAGGCACAGAATACCGCATCGACGACAGACACTGACCAATCGCCGGAAAAACTATCTTCCGAACGCCCGGTTTTCCAGCCGCCCGGGTTTTGGAACGAAGACACCATCCGACCCGAGCCGCACGCCCGGTGCCGGGCGCTCATATCGGCGCGATCAGTTCTGGACCCGAAGCTTCGTTGGAGTTGACCATCGGCGCAACCCGATGCCGCGTGATCCGAGTCTCCGGAGCCGCCCGCATCAACACGGCCGCGCCTGTGCCTTGCTCGCCCAGCCATTTCGCCCAATCTTCCGGCCCGAGCGTCACAGGTTCACGGTGGTGGATCTCGGCCATGCGCGGGCCTGCCGCGGTCGAGACGATCGCGCAACTGTCATGCGCAAGGCCGCCGCGTTCCCAATGTTGCCAAATCCCTGCAAAGACCAGCGGCGCGTTGCTTGGGTCATAGAAATACCATGGCAGTCGTGCTCCATCCGTGCCTTTGGCCCATTCATAAAAACCATCGGCAGGCACCAGACATCTGCGTGCGCGACAGGCCGCGCGGAACGCGGGTTTTTCTGCGATGGTTTCAGATCGTGCATTGATCAGAAGCGGTCCGTCGGTCGGGCTGTTGTACCAATGGGGCAAAAACCCCCACCGCATTGCGCGCACCCGCCGCACCCCGTCATTGCTGGTCACCACGGGGATGGTTTGGGTCGGGCAGACATTGTAATTGGTCGTGCCCGTCAGATCGTTGGATACAACAGCCTCGAACATCTGCGCCATCGCCTGCGGCGGCACAGTCAATGCCATCCGCCCACACATCAGACCATCACCACCACCGTGCCAAGTTTGTCGCCCGCAGCCACAAGCGCGTGGGCCTGGGCGACTTTATCCAAACCATGCAAAACCACCGGTGCATGGCGCAGAGCGTCAGCCCGCAACCAATCGCTCAGCGCCGCATGGCCTGCAGCCCGGGTGGTCTGGTCCAGCAAATAGACAATCAGCATCCGCAACGTAATGTTGCGAAACATCAACGGATAAAATTGCAATGTCGGGGCGATTTCGCTGGCAGAGGCATAGCTTGCAATAACGCCGCCAGGTTTCAGCACCCGAAGGGCGATAGCTTGGTTGGCCGCGAAATCCACATCAATGATCCGGTCAACACCTTCCCCGTGGGTCAGCGCCAACACCGCCTCGGCCACGTCGGTGTCGCGGTAGTTGATCCAGTCTGTAACCCCGGCATGCGCGGCTTTTTCGGCACTCGACACCGTGGTGATCACGCGCGCGCCGCCCAGCGCGGCCATCTGGCATGCATATCGTCCCACAGCGCCGGCGCCGCCGGTCACAAGTACGGTTTTGCCCGCAACAGGCCCATCGCCAAACACCGAAAACCACCCAGTGACCGCGGGAATACCCAGGCAGGCACCATCCGCAAAGCTCGCCTGATCCGGCAGATATACCGCCTGCGCGCTCGGCAGCGCGATCCGCTCTGCGGCGGTGCCGAATGCTCTTTGCCAGGCGGCATTCCAAAGCCATACCCTTTGGCCCACGCGGCCGGGATCCACGCCCTCACCCACCGCCTCGATCACCCCTGCGCCATCGGAATGCGGGATCACACGCGGATAAGCCATCACGGCGCCAGGTCGCGCGCCCGCGCGCAGCTTGACATCCGACGGGTTCACACCGGTTGCTTTGATTTGCACCAAGACTTCTCCAGGCCCCGCAATAGGGTCTGGCATCTCACCAAAGGTGAGCACCTCGTCGGCAGGACCAAAGCCGTCGTAATACACCGCATGCATATGATATTCCCTTCGGCGGTATGCTCGGCGAAAAAGGGCGCGCCCGTCAAGGCACGCCCTTTCAGTCTAAGCACCATAATTACGGGTGTTAAACTCAATCGATGCGGGTGATCCGGCCATCGGTATAGGGCTGGTATGTGCCCGCCGCCGAGACATAATCCGCCACGACCTGCTCCAAACCCGGACCAAAATCATACGCGTTGGCCGCCGTGCTGAACATCCGGTAGCCATCGCCGCCGTTGCGGACATAATTGTTGGTGACCGCAAGATAGGTCGCCGCAGGATCAATCGGCGCGAAGCCACCCGTGCCGTCAGCAACCATAACATCAGACACGCGCGCACCCGGATCCGCAGAAGCGGTAAACGTGTACATCATACCTGCGACCTGTGGGAACCGACCAGCGCCGTCTTCCAAACGGCTGACGCCATTTTCAAGAGCGGCAATCAAAGTGGCGCCGGTGGTCTCGAACGTGGCCAAAGTATTTTGGAACGGAAGCACGGTCAGCACTTCACCCATGGTCATTTCACCTGCGTCAATGCTGGCGCGCAGGCCACCACCGTTTTGGATCGCAACCGTCACGCCCTGATCCGCGACCCGGGCCAGCATGGCATCTGCCACGAGATTGCCCATCGCGCATTCCATCTGACGACATACGCTGCGATCACCCTCGATCAGACCCGCAGACGCGCCAATCACTGTCGCCTTGAGCTCTTCGATCGGTCCGGCCAGCTCGGTCACGCGGGCCAGGATAGCCGCATCCGGCGCGACACTGGCATCCAGCAGAATGGTATCGCCACCGGCGTATTTCAGCGTGCCATCATCGTTGAATGTCAGCTCCAGATGGCCAACATATTTTGAATAGGCATAGGCCTGCACGACCGGCACCAATGTGCCGTCTTGCTGACTGGCATAGGTTGGATAGGCCCCTGCGCGTTTGGGATTCGACGCGCTGAGATAAGTGTGCGAATGGCCCCCCACAACCGCATCAAGACCGGCAACAGCGCTTGCGATTTCGAGATCCTTACGCAGGCCAACATGGGTCAGTGCGATCACTTTGTTTACGCCTTCAGCTTCCAACGCAGCGACATCAGCCTTCAGGCTGTCGATCTCATCCAGAAACACCACATCCGGGCCCGGCGAAGAGGTATCGGCCGTATCCACAGCCAAAGCCGAGACGATGCCAATCTTTTCGCCACCAACCTCAAGAATGACATGATTGACAACTTTGCCATTCAGCTCCTTTGACGCGCTCAAATCAAGATTGCCCGAGAGCACCGGAAAGTTCACCGCATCGACGAATTCAGCCAGTTTGCCGGGTCCATCGTCAAACTCGTGGTTGCCAACCGCCATTGCATCAAAGCCGATCGCGTTCATGAACTCGGCCTCGGCCGCGCCTTTATATGTGGTATACATCAACGAGCCCTGAAACTGGTCGCCGGCATCCAACACAATCACATTCTCTCCGGCCGCCGTCAGCGTATCGCGCAGCTCTTTGATCTTTGTGGCCACACGCGCCACACCGCCAAAGCACTTCCCTTCGGCTTCGCCGTCAGCATTGCAAGTTGAGTCGTACCGGTTGATTGACTCAACCCGGCTGTGCAAGTCGTTGATATGCAAAACATGCAGCGTGAAATCCGCCTGCGCGGCTCCAACGAATCCGGTGGAAATCACCGCTGCTGTGGCCATGGCTCGCAAACTTGACGTCATATCTACTCTCTCCAATGGTTGATATTAACCCCAGTTAAAGGATGCCGACCCACAAGTCAAAGCGCATTCGCCCAGCGTCTGATCTGTTCTTTTGCCAGTACCGACAGATTGCAAAATTGTTGTCGGCGGCGCGATAAAATTGGCCGCTCTCTTGACGGATCTCGCGCCCTTCGGCATCTGCAACCTCATGCTGATTTATAAAATATTCAAAGGTGCCGAATGGCGGGAGCTGCAAGCAAACGCGACCACCATGGGTGCACCGATTGATTTGGCGGATGGCTTTATCCATTTCTCGACAGCCGCCCAAGCCGCCGAAACCGCCAGCAAACATTTTGCGGGGACCGACGATCTTTGGCTCGCAGCGGTGGATTCGATCCGTTTGGGCAGCGCGCTAAAATGGGAGGTCTCACGCGGCGGCGCTCAGTTTCCTCATCTCTACAGGGCGTTAAGTCTTGAAGAGGTCGTTTGGTGCCGACCCTTGCCGCTGCGGGCGGGCACGCATCAGTTCCCGGCAGACATGGAATGAACACGATCGAACGTGTCGGCTTGGCCGCTCTGCGGATGCTTGAGCCTGAGCGGGCACATGGTCTTGCATTGGCCGCACTGAACACAAGGCTCGTGCCCTTGCCCGGCGCGGTCACAAGCACGCGGCTTGCCACCCAAATCGCCGGACTTGCACTGCCCAATCCGATTGGTCTTGCTGCGGGGTTTGACAAAAACGCCACCGCCGTCGTTCCCTTGATGGCAAGTGGGTTTGGCTTCCTCGAAGTCGGTGCCGCCACCCCTGTGGCTCAGCCTGGCAACCCCGCTCCGCGGCTGTTCCGTCTGCCTGAAGACAAAGCTGCGATCAATCGCTTTGGCTTTAATAATGATGGCGCGAACGCCATTGCTCAGCGTTTGGCCCAGCGCCCATCTGGTATTCCGGTCGGGCTAAATCTTGGCGCCAACAAAACAAGTGCCGACAAAGCCGCTGATTTCGCCAAGGTGCTGACAGCCTGTGGCCCGCATGTGGATTTCGCAACTGTGAATGTCAGCTCGCCCAACACAGAGCGTCTGCGCGACCTGCAAGGCGCCGAAGCCCTGAGCGCGCTGCTGCAAGGGGTCCTGACCGCGCGCGACCGGCTGGACAAACACGTGCCTATATTTTTGAAGATTGCCCCTGACCTGAAGGATGCCGAAATCCTCCAAATCGCCGCGGTCGCCCGTGCCGCGCCGGTTGACGCCCTGATCGCCACAAACACAACGCTTGCGCGCACGGGGCTGAGATCGCGCCGCCAGTCAGAAAAAGGTGGTCTCTCTGGCCAACCATTGTTTGACCGCTCAACCCGCGTCTTGGCCAAACTCAGCGCCGAACTGAATGGCCAGATCCCGTTGATCGGGGTCGGCGGCGTGTCGAGCGCAGCGCAAGCCTTTGCCAAAATCCAAGCCGGGGCCAGCGCCGTGCAACTGTACACGGCCCTTGTCTATGGCGGACTGTCGCTGGCCGCGACCCTCGCGCGCGCACTTGATGATCTGCTGAAGGCACATGGTTTCGCGTCTGTCAACGACGCGGTCGGCACCGATCGGGACGCATGGTTGTGACCTCTTCCGGCACGGCTATCGCGTCATAAATTCGAGTGAAAACGGCCGCCGATGCGAGATCGTTCGCCCAACAAAGGGTCAAACCCCTTGGCGTGTTGCCGTTGATCGCCTATGTCTTGAACTGATTGAACTTTCAAAACCGCCGGGGCCACATGTTTTGACCGATGCAAAGACCCCGGAGACGACGACCGTCTCCCAAGCCCTGGATAAAGCGCAACGCCCTGAAGCGCCGGCAGCCATTCGTCCCGAAGCATCAGTGTCCCGCGCTCAGAGGATGAACAAGAAAGACACGATCCGCCGCCACGCGCTGCGCCGTTTGCCCGGTGTGTTTACGGTTGCCGAAATAGGCGTCTGGCGGGGGCGATTTTCTGAGGTGCTGCTGGACGAATTGCAGCCGCACAAATTGTATCTGATCGACCCTTGGCAAGCCTTTACCACCGACACGGACACCGAGCGCGCGTTGATCGACACCAAAAATGCCAAACAGATGGAAGCCATCTACCGCTCGATACTCAAGCGGTTTGAACCACAGATCGAGTCCGGTCAGGTTGAAGTCTTGCGTGATCGGTCTGAACACGCGCTCACACGCTTTCCAGATCAGGCGTTGGATCTGATCTATATTGATGGCGACCATCGCTATGACAGCGTTTGCAAAGATCTTGAAATCGCCGCAAAAAAGATACGCAAGGGCGGGTTCATCATGCTGGACGACTATCATCGACGCGGATGGTGGGGCAATGATGTGCTGCGCGCAGTCCACGACTTCATTGGCAAAAATGCTGACCATATTCGCATTCATTCTGTTGTCGGTGCGCAGATCATCTTACAGCCTGACCAAGGCCTCTCGCCACATGAAGACGGGCCTCAGCCCATCAAATTGGCTCCGATTGCGCCCGAGCGCCTCTAAAGCTGGCTCGGTTATGACAGGGCAACAAAAGCAAATTTGACCCCGACTTAGACCGTCTCCGAATGGTGCAAACAGAGCCGTTCTTAATTATGCCAGTCCCGCAAAAGCAGGCGGGCGCGCATCGTCAGGTGCAAGGCGGCTCATGCCTTTTTTACGTTTCTTTGTGTAGGGCCTGCTTAACCCTGCAGGCGCGAGCCGTTATGTGGGGCGTCCATGGGTATCAGCCGCGCGTTCCAAGCGGGGATAGCACGTCGCCAGGGTGAGGCCGCGCAAGGCAAAAAAGATCAACAAGCTGGCCCAAAGCCCGTGATTGCCAAAGGCTGGCAGCAGCACCAGCACCGCGCATGCATATCCAACAAACGAGATTGCCATCATGTTTCGCATGTCCTTCGTTCGCGTGGCACCAATGAAAATCCCGTCGAGCATCCACGACGCAGCGCCGATCAATGGGGCAAACATCATCCAAGGCAAATAAATTCGGGCTTCGGCACGGACCGCCTCTGAGGTGCTGAGCAGATCAATACCAGCGGTGCCGCCGATCAGGAACGCAATCGACATCAGGCCCGCCACCGATACCCCCCATAAGCTGGTCAGCAGCGCCGCCCGGCGCAGGCGTGCACGATCTCGCGCGCCCAAAGCTTTGCCGATCAAAGACTCCGCTGCAAAGGCAAAGCCATCGAGTGCATAGGCCGTGACATACATAAACTGGATCAGGATCTGGTTGGCCGCAAACGGCACGTCCCCGAAATCTGAGCTCAGAAAGATGAACGAGGTAAACCCCGTCATCAAAAGCACCGAGCGCAGCAGAATATCGCGGTTCACGGCCATCATGTGCCACAGCCGGACCCGATCAAAGACCAACGGCCAATTCTTCCACGCTCCACTGTGAAACCCGCCGCGCACCAACCACAATGCCAGCGCGAATCCCACCCACTCGGCCATGAATGTGGCCAGGGCGACGCCTTCCACACCCCAGTTGAGCCCCAAAACAAACACCGCGCTGAGCCCCATGTTGAGCAGGTTCATAACCAATTGTATGGCCAAAATACTTGCCGTCCGTTCCTGCGCCACAAGCCAACCGGTCAGACCATAAACCGCTATCATCGCAGGCGCGCTGAACACGCGGATCTGCATGTAGACTTTGGCCATCGACTCCACTTGATCGCTGGCAGGGGCGATCCACAAGGCACCTTCTATCAAGGGCAAATGAAGAACGATAATCACCGCCCCGGCGCCCAACCCGATCAGCAACGCGCGGCTCAGCAGGGCTTCGGTTTCTGCCCGGTCGCCTGCGCCGATCGCTTGGGCTGCAAGGCCCGCTGTGCCCATTCGCAAGAACCCAAACAGCCAATACAGTGTCGACAAAATTGTCGCGCCCAGGGCAACAGTGCCGATTGGGGCGGCCTCGCCCAACTGTCCGACCACACCCGTATCGACCACCCCCATCAAAGGCACTGTCGCGTTTGACAGCACAATCGGCAATGAAATCGCCAGCACCCGACGGTGGGTAATGGGGGACTCCGCGTTAGCCACTATCAAAGAGATCCACGGGCACCGGCATCAAAAAATGCGCCTGAGCTGAAGCCATGGGGCGCGCCCGATTGTCCTGCCAGGCCTCGACCTGCACACTGGCATAGCGCCGCCCCGACCGGGTCACTTTTGCCCGTGCATATGCATCGCGGGGCAGACCAGAACGCAGATAATCCACCGTGAAATCAATAATTTTTGGCAACCGCGGCAAAGCCCCGGTCGCAAGCGCTTCGGCGTCAAGCTGACCGCTTTCGACATTGCCCCACAGCATGGCCCAGCTGACCTCCACCAAAGCGGTCACTTCGAGGAATGACGCCGTCACACCGCCGTGGATGGCCGGTAGGACAGGGTTGCCAATCAGCTTGTCGGCATAGGGCAATACGGCAGTCAGCTCGTCGCCATGACGCGCAATTTCAATGCCCAAAAACTGGATATACGGCACGCCCTCGACCAGCGCACGCAAAGCCGCATCGCGTCTTTTTTTGATGACCTGGACGGGTTCGGGAGCGCGCCTCATGGTGTGGCCTCGTCCTGCGCGGGCACAACGGTAAAAGTGCCGGTCGCAATGGCCATTGGACTGTCGTCGGCATCATCGGTGGCCACGGCACGAACGAACGCGACCGCGCGGGTGACGTGAAAACACTCGGCCCTGGCGATGATCCGCGCGCCTGGCGTCGCGCCGCGCATGTAATCGATCCGCAGATTGATCGTGGCACTGGTCTCGCCCGCGTCCGGATGACAGATCGCAGCCACACCGCTGCATGTATCCATCAGGGCGGAAACCGCCCCACCATGGAGGGTGCCCCGTTTCGGATCACCCACAAGCTGAGAATCATAGGGCATCGAGACCATGGCTCGGCCACCGCTGATCTCGTCGACCGACATCTGCAAGGCCTGACAAAAAGGCATCGCTTCGATAAAGTCTTTGGTCAGTTGTGCTTTGGTTTTGTGGTCCATCGCGTTAAGATCCCTTCACGGGTGATAAGTTGCAGCCCCTTAGGGAGATGACCATGGCCGAGAAGCAGCTGAGCTTCAAGGAGATGTGCGCGCGTTTCGACGTTACGCCAAGAACCTTGCGTTATTACGAGTATATTGAGCTGCTCTCGCCCATGCGCGATGGCCGCACGCGTTGGTACACACCCAGAGAAGTCGCGCGCATGACGTTGATCCTGCGCGGGCGCCGCTTTGGCTTCAGCCTTGAAGAGATCCGCCAATGGCTGGAACTCTACAGCCAGGGTGGCACCAGCGCACAAAGCCGCGCTTGGCTCGAACTGGCCGATCGTAAAATCAGCGACCTGCACGCCGAGATCGCTGACAAAAAAGCCGCCGCCGAAGATTTGCGCAAATTGCGTGCCGAGGTCGCAAAAGGATTAAAGCCCGCGCGCTAAGCCCGATCAATTTGTGACGCTACGTTCTGCCTTACGCGAAGGTAAAGTATCTTGATTGCGCGCCGTTGGATGGGCACATTCGATCCAACGTCTTTAACAGTGACCAAATGCGATGACCGGTGACGCTCCTGCAATATTAACCATCCGAGAAATGTGCGAAACTTTTATGGTGACGCCGCGGACTTTGCGATTCTACGAATCCAAAGAATTGCTGTTCCCGATCCGCGAAGGCAACAAGCGCCTCTTTACCAAACGCGACCGAGCGCGGCTCAAGCTTATTCTGCGCGGCAAGCGCTTTGGGTTCAGTCTGGAACAGATTCGCCAACTTTTGGATCTGTATGACCAAAACGCAGGCGACCAGATCGAGCAGTTGTCCCAAACCTATACCATCGCCCTGGAACGTTTGTCCGACATGGAAGCCCAAAGGGCGGAGCTTGATGAAGCCATCACCGAATTACAAGATCAATTGAATTGGGGCGCCGAGAAAATCGCCGCCGCCAAAGCCAAACTTTCCTCACACTAAGTCGCAACAACCAACCCGACTGGAGCCAGATTATGCCACGCTATATTGCCCCCACCGCCGATATCAATTTTGTCCTCCACGATGTTCTGAACGTGACCGGCAGCGATATCCCCGGTTACGATGAAATGGATGCAGACACGACCTCTGCGATCTTGGAAGAGGCCGGCAAAGTCGCTTCTGAGGTTTTCGCACCGCTAAACACAGTCGGCGATACCGAAGGTTGCACCTTGGAAAACGGCGTTGTCCGCACACCCACGGGGTTCAAGGCCGCGTTTGATCAAATGAAAGAAGGCGGCTGGACCGGCCTGGATTGCGACCCGGCCTATGGCGGCCAGGGCATGCCCTATCTTATGGGGACGGCCGTGGGCGAAATTTTTGTCGCCTCAAACATGGCACTGCAGATGTACCAGGGTCTGACCCATGGCGCCTACAGTGCAATTCACGCCCATGGCAGCGCGCAACAAAAAGCCACCTATTTGCCAAAGTTGGTCGCATGCGACTGGACGGGCACGATGAACCTGACCGAGCCGCATTCCGGCACCGATTTGGGCCTCATGCGCACCAAAGCCGAGCCGCAAAATGACGGCAGCTATGCGATTACAGGCCAGAAAATTTTCATCTCGGCGGGCGAACATGACATGGCCGAGAACATCATCCACCTGGTGCTGGCCAAAATCCCCGGCGGCCCGGAGGGCGTCAAGGGCATCTCGTTGTTCATTGTGCCGAAGTTTTTGGTCAATGAAGATGGCACACTTGGCGCGCGCAATGGTGTGTCTGTCGGCAATATCGAAACCAAAATGGGCATACACGGAAACGCCACCTGCGTGATGAACTATGACAGTGCGACAGGCTATCTGCTGGGTGAGCCCCACAAAGGCATGCGCGCGATGTTTACGATGATGAACGAGGCACGGCTGGGCGTTGGCTTGCAAGCCTTTTCGCAATCAGAAGCCGCCTATCAAAACGCGCTGGACTATGCCCGGGACCGCTTGCAAGGCCGCGACGTGACGGGTGCCAAGAACCCCGATGGGGCTGCTGATCCCATCATCGTGCACCCCGATGTGCGCCGCAATCTGATGGACCAAAAAAGCTTTACCGAAGGGGCACGCGCGTTCACCTATTGGTGCGCTCAGCTAATTGATCGTTCGGTGCGCATGGGAGATGCAGATGCCGAGGGCCTGGTGTCGCTGATGATCCCAGTGTTGAAAGGCTTTTGCAGCGACAAAGGTTTTGACTGCGCGATTGGCGCCCAACAGATCTATGGGGGGCACGGCTATATCGAAGAATGGGGCATGTCGCAATTTGCGCGCGATGCCCGGATCGCGATGATCTATGAAGGCGCAAACGGCATTCAGGCGCTCGACCTGGTGGGCCGAAAACTGGCTCAAGACAGCGGCAAGCACGTGATGCGGTTTTTTGAACAAGTCAAAGGCTTCTGCAAAGAAAACGCAGATGTCGACGGCATGAAAGAATTTGTCACCCCGCTCAAATCTGCGTCAAAGGATTTGCAACAGGCGGCTCAGTTTTTCATGATGAATGGCATGAAAAATCCCAATGCTGCGCTCGCGGGCAGCTATGACTTTATGCATCTTTTTGGACATGTGTGCCTTGGATATATGTGGGCGCGCATGGCCAAAGCCGCGCTGAGCGCCTCTGGGGCAGATGCCACGTTTTACGACACAAAACTGGCCACCGCGCGCTACTATATGGCCCGTCAACTGCCCGCCACAAAAATGCATCTTGCCCGGATCGAAAGTGGCGCAGAGCCCGTCATGGCGCTGGAGGCTGCAAATTTCTGATGGCCAAACGGCTGCGCCTGACACGACGGTTCCCAGCGGCGATGACGGATGACAGTTATCGCCGCCTGCGCCGCTTTGCGCACGAGGCTGGGCTGGAAGAGGGCGAAGCGCTGTCGTTCATATTCGAACATCTTGACAGCATAATGGACCAAGAGACGTTTCCCCATCGGCTCCGATTGTTCCAGGCCGAACTCGGGGCACGAAAACGTTGAGTGACGAATTGAGTATACATCCTACACCGCCGCGCAACGGGTCGCACGGACAGAACCTTAAACCCCGGCAAGGACACAGACATGCTAAACCTTTATTGCTTTGGTGAAAGTGGCAACGCCTATAAAGCGGCTCTGGCACTCGAACTTACCGGCTTGGAGTGGCAGGCCATTCCAGTCGATTTTTTTGGCGGCGAAGCCCGTTCGGATGCGTATAAGCGCGACATCAACGCCATGGCTGAGGTGCCGGTCCTGTTTGACACCGAAGCGCAGTACCAGATCAGCCAATCTGGGGCGATACTGGACTATATCGCTGATCTGTCTGGCCAGTTGGGCGGTACCACTGCGCGCGATCAACGCGAGATCTTGCGCTGGATCCTGTGGGACAATCACAAGCTAAGCTCGCAGGCCGGCACGGTGCGGTTTTTGACCAATTTTTTGCCCGAAGAGAAACGCCCGCTTGAGGCGATCACCTATATGAAGAGCCGCCTGAAATCTGCCTATAAGGTGCTGAATGCGCATCTGGCAAATCACGATTGGATGGTCGGCAGCGCGCTCAGCAACGCTGACATTTCATGTTGTGGCTATCTTTTTTACCCCGAGCCTTTCGGCTTTCAGCGCGCCGATTGGCCCCATATCGACGCTTGGCTGACCCGCATCGAGACCACGCCTGGTTGGCAACATCCCTATGACCTTATGCCTGCACCCACTGTCGGCACCAACATCCGGAGCCCAAAATGACCGACGCTTTTATCTACGACGCCGTGCGCACACCACGCGGCAAAGGCCGCAAAGACGGCGCTTTGAATGAAGTCACAAGCGCGCGGCTGTCTGCCGTTGTGCTCAACGCGCTGGCAGATCGCAACGGGCTGTCGGGCCATGCAGTTGAAGACGTGATCTGGGGCAATGCGACCCAAGTGGGCGAGCAAGGCGGATGCCTGGCGCGCACGGCGGTTCTCGCCTCGATGCTGGATGAATCGATACCTGGCTTGTCAATTAACCGCTTTTGCGCCAGTGGTTTAGAAGCGGTAAACTTGGCCGCCAACCAGATCAAAGGCGGTGCCGGCCAAGCCTATATTGCCGGCGGGGTCGAGATGATGAGCCGCGTTGCCATGGGCAGCGACGGCATCGCAATTGCTGTGGATCCCAGCATCGCCATGCGCACCTATTTCGTGCCGCAAGGAATCAGTGCTGACATCATCGCCACCGAATACGGATTTGGTCGAGACGACGCCGATGCTTTGGCCGTCGAGTCCCAGAGACGCGCCGCAGAAGCCTGGGCCGACATGCGTTTTGCAAACTCTGTCATCCCGGTTCACGATCAAAACGGTCTGCCGATCCTCGAGCATGATGAATACATGCGGCCCGGCACCGATATGCAAAGCCTCGGCGGGCTGAAGGCCAGCTTTAAGGATATGGGCGAAACCATGCCCGGCTTCGACAAGATTGCCTTGATGAAATATCCCCATCTGGAACGGATCAACCACATCCATCATGCCGGAAACTCGTCGGGCATTGTAGATGGCTCCGCCGGAATCTTAATCGGAAACAAAGAATTTGGCGTGGATCATGGCCTGAAGCCGCGTGCACGCATCCGGGCGACCTGCAAGATTGGCACCGATCCCACGATTATGTTGACCGGCCCGGTCCCTGCGACGCAAAAAATTCTGGCAGACAGCGGCATGAGCCTCTCTGACATCGACCTGTTCGAAGTCAACGAAGCGTTCAGCTCTGTTGTTTTGCGCTTTATGCAGGCCTTTGATGTAGACCATGCAAAGGTCAATCCCAACGGCGGCTCTATTGCGATGGGCCATCCCTTGGGCGCCACGGGTGCGATCATCCTCGGCACGCTTCTGGATGAGCTGGAACGCTCGGGCAAAGGCACGGGCCTGGCCACACTTTGTGTCGCGTCAGGCATGGGCGCTGCAACCATTATCGAACGGATCTAGCACAGTATGGCGCCGTCTGATCCCAAAGACCCGGTGTTCGAGACAGCCCACGACGCTGCCGAGTTCTTGCTCGAGATCACCGGCGATGCCTTGCGCGATGGTGATTTCGACGCTTATGCAGAGCGGTTTGCGCTGAGCAATGTGATCAGCAGCCCTAAGGGAACACGATCGATCAACAACATGACCGATCTGAAGCGGGTGTTTGACGGGATCCGGGCACTGATGGCCGAAAAAGGCGACGCCGAGATGATCCGCACGATCATCAGTGCGCGCTTCACGGGTTTGGATGAGCTGACCGCCAACCATATCACGTGCTGGATCGTGGATGGCGTGCGCATCGCGGCGCCCTATACTTGCACGGGCAATGCCCGGCTGATCGACGGACGATGGCAGATCGTACGCAGCAGCTATCTTGTCAAGGCGATCCCGGATCTTGCGGCGTTGCTGGCTGGCAAAGACAAAAAGGGGTCGTGATGGTGAGGCGTGATCCGTCAACCCAAGCGGTCACACTCGGCACATGCCCGAGCGACGCCGTTTTCGCCCTGCAGCGCCGAGGTCGACCCGTCCTCCCGTTTCCCCGCGTCTATACCGACTATGATGTCAGCGACCAGGCCTCTGGCCTTATCACTTTCCCGCCACACCAATCACCGCGCGCGAACGCCCGCCCCGCCTGTTCAAAGGACTATTCTCATGACCGACACATCGCCTGATTTCACGCTTGAAAAGCATCCCGACGGGGCCGCAATCATCACATGGGATTGCCCCGGCAAAAGCATGAACGTGCTGACCCGCGCGGCCTTCAACCTCGTCGAAGACATGATCGACGATTGCCTCGCCGATGCGGCCGTCAAAGGCATTGTGATCACCTCGGGAAAGCGCGATTTTGCAGGTGGCATGGATCTGAGCGCGCTGGCACAAGTGGCCGCCGAAGGTGGCGATGCCCCTGAGCAAGCCACATTTGACTTCATCATGAACGGTCACCGGATCTTGCGCAAAATCGAGCGGGCCGGCATGGACCCGAAGACCAATAAGGGCGGCAAACCTATTGCCACCGCGCTGCCAGGCACGACGATGGGCATTGGCTACGAGATTGCGATCGCAACACACCGGATTTTTGCCGCGCCCAACCCCAAGGCCCGCATCGGCCTGCCCGAAATTCTGGTTGGGCTGTTTCCCGGCGCAGGCGGCACGACACGTCTGGTGCGTAAAATGGGGGCCATGACCGCATCGCCTTTCTTGCTCGAAGGCAAAACCCTTGCCCCCGACAAAGCAAAATCCGCAGGTCTGATCGACGAGGTCACCGAAGACCCCACTGCCGCAGCCCGTGCATGGGTCTTGTCAGCGCCTGAAATTGTCAAACCTTGGGATGAAAAGGGCTACAAGATGCCGGGCGGTGCCCCCTATCATCCTGCCGGCTTCATGACCTTCCTGGGCGCATCGGCCATGGTCCATGGCAAAACCATGGGGGTCTATCCCGCGGCAAAGGCGCTTTTGTCTGCGGTCTATGAAGGCGCAATGGTGCCGTTTGACACTGCCTTGAAGATCGAAGCCCGCCATTTCACATCCGTGCTGATCCACCCATCCTCATCGGCGATGATCCGGTCATTGTTTATCAACAAAGGCGCGCTCGAGAAAGGAGCCTCGCGGCCCGACGTGGCGGATGAAACAGTCAAAAAGGTCGGTATCCTAGGGGCCGGCATGATGGGTGCGGGCATCGCCTATGTCTCGGCCAAAGCCGGGATCGACGTGGTCCTGCTGGACCAGAAACAAGAAGCCGCTGACAAGGGCAAAGCCTATTCCGAGGCGCTGCTCGACAAAGCTATTGCACGCCGACGCAGCACAGCCGAAGCCAAAGCCGCATTGCTGTCAAAAATCGAAGCCACAACTGACTATGCGGCGCTCAAAGGCTGCGACCTGATCGTCGAAGCGGTGTTTGAGGACCCCGCCATCAAAGCCACCGTCACAAAAGCCGTTGAGGCGAGTGTCAGCCCCGACACGATCTTTGCCACCAACACATCGACCCTGCCGATCACGGAGCTCGCCAAGGCCAGCACCCGGCCGGAGCAGTTCATCGGCATCCATTTCTTCTCGCCTGTCGACAAAATGGCGCTTGTCGAAATCATCAAGGGCACGCAGACTGGCGACCGTGCCGTGGCCAAAGCGCTCGATTTCGTCCGCCAGATCCGCAAAACCCCGATTGTGGTCAATGATGCGCGGTTCTTTTACGCCAATCGTTGCATTATTCCCTATGTCAACGAAGGCTTGCGCTTGCTGGCTGAGGGCGTTTCCCCCGCCCTGATCGAGAATGCCGCAAAGCTGGTCGGCATGCCGCTGGGCCCCTTGCAACTGATCGATGAAACTTCGATTGATCTGGGTGTAAAGATTGCCAAGGCGACAAAAGCGGCAATGGGCGATGCCTATCCCGACACCGCCGTCGATGAGGTTCTGTTTTGGATGGCCGATCAGGGCCGCTTGGGCAAAAAAACCAATGCCGGCTTTTACAGCTATGACGAAGCCGGCAAACGTGGCCTTCTGTGGGAGGGGCTTGCCGCGCGCTATCCGCTTGCGGATGTCCAGCCAGAGCTGATCGATGTCCAACATCGGTTGCTGTTTGTCCAAGCTCTAGAAGCGGTCCGCGCTTTGGAAGAGGGCGTTTTGATGGACATCCGCGAAGGCGATGTCGGCGCGATCCTCGGCTGGGGCTTTGCCCCTTGGTCCGGTGGCCCGTTGTCCTGGCTTGACATGCTGGGCACCCCCTATGCCGCCGAGCGCTGCGATCAGCTGGCTGCCACCTATGGCGACCGCTTCACTTGCCCAACGCTTCTGCGCGAGATGGCCGGCAAGTCGCAACGCTTCTATGGTCGGTTCGATCCCGCAAAAGCTGCCTGATATAACAAAAGGTGTTCTCAAGAAGCCCCGGCTTGGGGCTTCTTTTCCCGCCGCTGCACCACATGGCGCATGCCATGGTCGGAATAGGTGCCGCTCAAACCAGTTTCAACACACCCCTCACGCCGCCAAAACACGCGCGCCCTCACGTTGGCCTCCCATACTGTCAGAAACTAGGGGCCTGGATCCGGCCTGAAGCTTGAGCTCGCACAGAACCGCCGCACCGGTGCCTTGCCCGCGCGCCCACGGGCCCAACATCAAAAACCCCAAATAGGCATCGTCAGGTTCCGAAAACCCGAACGAAATTTCGACCAAACCGACAAACGCTCTTGCACAAACACGCCCCATCGCAGGCGGGCAGCCGGATCGCAACCAGGCGGGCAATCGGTGAAAAACGTCTCTGCTTTGGCGCGCCCCGGCGCAACGCCCTCGGCCATGATCCAATAATCTGACGCATCGTTACAAAATGTGTCCACCCGTCCGATGTCCTCGGGTGCCCGAAGCGCCTAGATCCGCAAGTCCGACCCCCTGTTGTCTTTGAACCAGAACAAACTTCCAACGCAGGGTCCCGCACGGTCGGCCTAGCTGCCATCCGCTTTGGCGCTGCGCAGCACAATCACTGCCCCTGCACCGATGATCAACACCAAGCCAATCCATCCGAAAAGATCTGGCAAATCCCCGAACAAGATATAGCCCCAGACCAAAGCGAAAAACAAAAACAGGTACTCAAAAATCGCCACATAGCTGGGATCAGCAATCTGATAGCTGCGCACAATACACGCCACAGCCGCCAGTGACCCCACGGCCTGCATCAATGTCAACGCCAGAAAACGCGGTGTGAAAGCCTGCCAGCCAATGGTGAAGTAGCTGTTTCCTTGCAGCCATAGCTCGGTCACCGCGACGCCAAGCAATCCGCATAAACCCAAGGTGCCGAACATCCCCACCAGCAATGCCGTCGTGCTTTCCTCGGCGCAAATCCGTCGGGTCATGATCGCACCCACCGCGTAAAACGCTCCGGCTCCAATCGGCATCAGAGCACTCCAACCCAACGCATCGCCACCGGGTCGCAGGATCATCAAGACGCCGATAAATCCTGCCAGCACCGCCAAAATACGCCCTGCCCCAACCGCGGTGCCCAAAACAGCGGTGCTGATCACCAACACAAAAATAGGCGAGCTGAACAGCCCGGCGCCCGCAATCGCTGCGGGCATCACACCCAGCGCACCAAAATACAAAATCATCGAAAACATGATCGCCGCCGACCTCAGCGCCACTGCCCAAATACGTTTGGGCCTCCAGGTTAGGCCGCGCAAATAAATGATCGGGATCAAGACCGCAAAAATCATCACCGCCCGCACAAAATGAAATTGCCACAGACCGGCGTCTTCGGCGATCTGACGGACGAAATTGTCAATAAATCCAATAATGGCCATCGCCGCCGTGATCAGCCCCATGGCCTGCAAAACACGGTTTTGTGTCATCAGGACCTCCCTTTGGATCTGCATGACGATAAGGTTGATTGCGGGCAAGGGGCAGTGTTTGCTAAGTTGCAACAAAATTCGAGCAGATCGGACCGCCGCGCAGTGACGGCCTTAGACGCATATTTACGACTGGAGTCGACCGGATTGTGGCGTGCCTCACCCGAGGCCCAGCGCCGCGATGTCTATGTTTTTCTCGGCGATGCCTCGCTGGTGATGACCGACAAAGCCGAACAACCCGTCGCCCATTGGTCGTTGCCAGCGGTCACTCGCCTGAACAGCGGGGCCACTCCGGCCCTGTTCATCCCCGGCCCCGATGCATCGGAGACCTTGGAAATCGACGACCCAGAGATGATCGCGGCGATTGAAAAGGTCCAACAGGCCATGGACGCCGCTGCGCCAAAACCCGGTCGACTGCGGCTTTGGATTGCATTGAGCGTTGCCACCAGCATTGCCGCCGGAGCGGTGTTCTGGCTGCCCGGTGCGC
The DNA here is from genome assembly GCA_042096155.1 of Dinoroseobacter sp. Lineage (GTDB taxonomy): Bacteria > Pseudomonadota > Alphaproteobacteria > Rhodobacterales > Rhodobacteraceae > Dinoroseobacter. The sequence continues at coordinate 12,383 of JBELMC010000014.1, read as the reverse complement.
TGGTCACCCATGCCGAGCGCGTGGTCCCTCACACAAAACGGCTGGAGATCGGTCAGCAGCTTCAGGGCCACATCATGCACCTGACTGGACAAGCCTGCGGGCCACGCAACGGCGCGCCTGAGCTGCGCGTTATCGCGCGGCGGCTTGGCGGCCAACAGCCTGCCAAGTTGTATATCGTTCCCGATTTGACCCGCGATAGCCTCAGCCTGCCCGGTGGGATTGTTCTTCTGGACCGCCACCTGATCGAAGACCATGACAGCCCTTCCGTGCTCGCCGGGTTTGCGCTCGCCGAGTTGACTGAATCAACCACAGCTCCGCCGCTTTTGAACCTGTTGAAGAACACCAGTCTGCGCGCCAGCCTTGCGCTGCTGACAACCGGCAATATCGACGATGACATTTTGCGCGACTATGCCGGGCGCGTCTTGCGCCAGATGCCTGTGCAACCCGATCCGAACGCTTTGTTAAGCGCATTTCGCGCCGCCCGCGTGCCCTCGACGCCCTATGCGACAGCGCTTGATTCCAGCGGCGAGATCACCTTGCCGCTGATCCAGTCAGACCCCTTCGCTGCCGGTACCGCACCTGAGCTGTTGCCCGACAATTCTTGGGTGGCGCTTCAAGCGCTCTGTGACGACGCTTAAAAGCTGCAATATGATGGGGTCGTGTCGGCTTCGCGCGACTTAGCGACGGGTGATTGCGTCATGATACCCCGCGCTGCGCGCCAACGACAGCGCCCGACCCAAGGTCTGCGGGCCATGAAAAGGACCAGACACGACTTGCTGGAGCCCCCCCGACGAAAGGATCTTAGCCGCTGGCAATCCCAAGCGGTGCAGCGTCGCAATCGCCCGTGTCGCATTGTTCGGATCTGCATAGGCGCCCAATTGAACATAGCGATGCCCTTGAGCACCGGTCGGCGTTCGTGACGACAATGTTGTTACGTGAGATCCACCCGTTGGGGTCTGGTGTGCGGACCCATAGCGGCCAATGGCCGGAGCGGTGGTTGCACCGTCGGGCGGCGCATATTGCGGATAATGTGCCGTCACATCCTGGCCTGTGGCAATATCAATCAAACGGTAAGGCGCGTGACTGGTCCACATCAGCACCCGATCCCCCTGCGCGTGAGAGGCATGCCCATGGGAACCTCGGGCTTGATTCAGGCGCCCATCGCTCCAAGCCGTGCGGTAGCCCGCCGCCACCTTCGGATTGGCGTTTACCGCTTCTAAGGGCGCCGCGCCCGTAAGCCTCGTCCAGCCCTGCTGAGCACGGCCCACGGTCCGCAGCGCGGCACTGTAGCTTGTCGCGGGATGGACCGCCTGTGGCCCACACCGCACCGGACCGTGCTGTCCTTGATTGATATATTGCGCGCTTATTCCAGTCGCCCCACATCGATGTCCCAAACCACCCACCAGTGCGCCCCCCCCTGTGCCGACCCAGCTTGTGGTGGTATGAGGCGTCCGCAGGGACGAGATCTCATGCGGCGCGAGCGTCACCGTGATCTGTGAGTTTGGTGGCATCATTGCCGTACGTGGTGGTGGTGTGGCCTGAGGCGACGTCGTGCGAGGACCGCCAGGATCGGTTGTTCTCGCAGTGTCCTGATCCGGGCTTGGAGCAGGAGCTTGGACCGTCGGCCGGAAGGTGACACGTGGCGGTGTCACACGTGTTTGGGTCAGGCCCGCGCCCGGAACCGTCAGCTGTACCACACCGGCGGTCGAGGCCGCAGTGATCCGCTCTGTGGTGGACGCGCCAACAGGGCCGGTTGGGCGCGCATTGCATATATGCTTGCGGTCCCGCGCCACGCGGGGCACCCAAGTGATCGCGCCACCCGATCCTGCGCGCACAAACGCGCAACCTTTGCTGTCGACATATTGCGAACCCGTATAACTGCTGGGCGGAATCTCAGCAGGTGCGCGACCGCTGGCGACCGCGCTTTGCCCAACTGATATCGCGGCAATGACCAGCGCAGTCGTCGCACAAAACCGTTTTACAGGCATGATGACCCCCAAAAAATATTTGGGCCAGACTGCACGATTGTGTGCAGCGCTGTAAAGACTGTGGATACTTTATTTAGTACCGTACATCCTGTCACCCGCATCCCCTAGTCCTGGAACAATATATCCATGGTCGTTGAGGCGGCTATCCACAGATGCTGTCACAATTGGAACATCCGGATGGGCCTCTTGCATGCGAGTTATCCCCTCTGGCGCTGCCAGAAGACATAAGAATCGGATATTCGTGGCACCTGCATCTTTCAGCTTGGTGATCGCGGCGGCACTTGAATTTCCAGTCGCCAACATGGGATCGACTGCGATCACCAGCCGTTCGCCCAGCTCCTCGGGCACCTTGAAATAATACTCAACCGGCTGAAGTGTGACCGGGTCGCGGTAAAGCCCGACAAAACCGACCCGCGCACTTGGGATCAGCTCCATGATCCCATCCAGCAACCCATTGCCCGCCCGCAGGATCGAGATCAGGGCCAGCTTCTTGCCTGCCAGCTTTGGCGCCTTGGTCCTCTCGACAGGGGTTTCGACCACAACCTCTTTCATCGGCAGCTCTCGGGTGACCTCATAGGCCAAGAGCGCCGCGATCTCCTTTAGCAGGCGCCGAAATTCAGAAGTCGGCGTGGCCGTGTCGCGCATCAGAGTCAGTTTGTGCTGAACCAGCGGATGATCGACGACGGTGCAATGAGGCATACTCATGGGTCAGGTCTCCAGTTTTTCAAAAATACGGGCGCGGACGGCATCGTCACAAAACGCGGCCTCGGCTGCGGTGCGATTGATCTGGGCGAAATACGTCTGGTCCCAGCCAAAGGTCTCGGCCAACATGTCGTATTCTCGGCACAAATTGGTGTGGAAAAACGGCGGGTCATCAGTCGATACTGTAACTTTGACACCCGCAGCGCGCAGCCTTTCAATCGGATGGTCGCGCCACTGATCACAGACGCCCAGCGCCACGTTCGAGCCGGGGCATACTTCAAGAACCACGCCGCAATCGGCCAGATGCTCCACCAAGGCTCTGTCCTGGATCGCGTGAACACCATGGCCGATACGCTCAACCCCAAGGTCAAACACGGCATCGCGGACCTCTTGGGCGCCGCCCCACTCGCCGGCGTGACTTGTCAACCGCAACCCAGCTTCACTGGCCATTTCGAACGCATAGGAAAAATCGGCCTGTTTGTAGACCAACTCATTGCCCCCCATGCCAAAACCGACCAGCCAATCGCCTGCGGTTTCCTGGGCGCAGCGCGCCGCCAATTTGGCGGTCGCGGGACCCGCGTGACGGATACAGGTCACAACACCGCGCAAGATGATGCCATCGCGCGTCTCTGCCTCGGTCGCGGCTTGCTGTATCGCCGCCAAATAGTCTTTCCAGGCCAAGACATCATTGTTTCCGCAGAAATCAGGACTGATGAACGTCTCGGAATAGACCACGCCCTGACGGGCCGAGTGCTCCAGAACGGCTTTGGTCAACTGGTAAAAATCTTCCGGCGCGGTCAGAACCGTGCAGGCCGCCTCGTACACCTTCAGAAATTCGCCAAATCCTTGGTATTTATAGCCCCCATCAGCCGTGAACAGCCCCGACAGATCAATGCCTTTTTGTTTGGACAAACTCTGGATCAACTTGGGCGGCGCAGCCCCTTCAAGGTGCAGATGCAGCTCGACTTTCGGAATATCTGCGGTGGCGGTCATAGAAACGATCTCCCTGTGCCCTGGACCGACAGCCCAAGATGCGCGGCAACGCTATGGGCGATGTCGACAAATCCTACAAGTCCGATCTCTTTGACACCGAGGCCAAAGCCGACAACGGGAACCCGTTCGCGGGTGTGATCCGTGCCCACCCAGGTCGGGTCATTGCCATGATCCGCCGTGAAAATCGCCAGATCGCCGGGCCTGAGCGTACGAAAGAAGCGCGGCAAACAGCTGTCGAACCATTCAAGCGCTTTGGCATATCCCGCCACATCCCGCCGATGCCCAAAGAGCGAATCAAACTCGACGAAATTGGCGAAGGTCAAACTGCCATCGACCATGGTTTCACCGGCAGTGACCAAATGCTCGAAAAGTTCGGAATCCGTGCCTTTGACATGGCGGGTGATCCCTTGTCCTGAAAAGATGTCGTTGATCTTGCCGATCGCCAAAACCTCGCGCCCGGCATCACGCGCCCAATCGGTCAGGCAGGGCTGCGGCAGGGCCATGGCAAAATCGGCCCGGTTGGCCGTGCGGGTGAACCCTTCGGCCTGGCTCCCGGTGAAAGGCCGCGCGATCACCCGCCCCACCTTCATGGCGTGCAGATGTGGGGCAAGGTCGCGGCACAGATCCAGCAGCCTTTGCAGGCCAAATCTATCTTCATGCGCTGCAATCTGAAAAACGGAATCCACACTGGTGTAACAAATCGGCCAGCCGGACCGCAGGTGCTCTGCCCCAAAGGCCTCAATCACGGCGAGCCCGCTGGCGTGGATGTTGGCAAGGGTGCCATCCGTCCCCGCGATCCGCGCCACGCGCGCCATCAGTTCAGCTGAAAATGCGGGGGATTTATCGGGAAAATGGGTCCACGCCCATGGCACCGGCACACCGGCGAGCTCCCAATGGCCCGAAGGGGTGTCTTTGCCCTGGCTTTGTTGCGTGGCCGCACCCCACAAACCTGTCGGAGTCGCGCCCAAATTGGGCAGGTCTGCGCCACTGGCCAACGCCGCCGCGCGGCCAAGACCCAGCCCGTCCAGCACCGGCAGATGGAGTGGCCCCACCCGGCCGTCATCGGCCTGTCCCATGGCGCAGGCTTGCGCGATATGGGCTAGCGTATTGGCCCCTTTGTCGGCCGCTGTGCCATTGAAAAATGTATCTGCATCCGGCGCGCCGCCGCAGCCGACCGAATCCATCACAACAACAAAAGCCCGTGCCATCTAGCCCACCTCCTGGATCACCAATGGCAGCGGTGCCGCGGCCTCGGCCACGCGATAGGCCTTTGCCACAGTCTGCGCCGCGGCGGTCGCAGTCTCGGCGTTGGCCGCATGAACCCGCGCAATCGGAGTTTTGCGGTCCACGGCCTGACCGATGGCCGCCAGATCGGTCAACCCAACCGACGGATTCACTGTGTCGTCTTCGCGCAGGCGGCCGCCACCCAGATGCACCACGGCTTCGCCGAGCGTATCGGCCTCGATGCTCGAAATCACACCATCATCTTGCGCCATCACCTCGACCACGACAGGCGCCACCGGCAAACGGTTGAGGCCGTTTTCGATGATATCATGTGGGCCCCCCATGCCCGCCACCATTTTGCCAAATCGCTCGGCTGCTTGCCCGGACGCCAGAGCCGCGCGCAACCGCGATGCACCTTCGGTGACACCCACTTTGGCCAAAACCGCTTCTCCCAACACGCAAGACAGCTCGACCATGCGATCGGCACCGCCTTCACCGCGCAGCACCCGCAACACAGCGGCAATTTCCAGCGCGTTGCCCGCCACCGGTGCCAAAGGCTGGGCCATATCCGAGATCACCGCGCAAGTTTTGCACCCGGCCCCGTTGCCCGTTTCAACCAGCGCCTGGGCCAGCTCCGAGGCGGCCTCGGGGGTCTTCATAAAGGCTCCTGACCCACATTTGACATCCATCACAAGCGCGTCGCACCCCGCGCTAAGCTTTTTGGACAGGATCGAGGCGGTGATCAGATCGATGCTTTCCACCGTCGCTGTCACGTCGCGCACCGCATAAAGCCGCTTGTCCGCTGGCGCGAGTCGTCCCGTCGGGCCTGCAATGCAAAGCCCCGTATCCCGAACAACCTTGCCAAACTGCTCTTCAGACACCTCAGAATGGTAGCCAGCAATGGAGTCCAGTTTGTCCAATGTGCCGCCGGTATGGCCCAGACCCCGTCCTGAGATCATCGGCACATAGACACCACAGGCCGCCAGCATGGGCGCGACAATTAATGACACGGCATCGCCAATGCCACCTGTCGAATGCTTGTCGACCACGGGCCCCGGGACATCCCAGCGCAACGTATCCCCGCTGTCGCGCATGCCCTCGGTCAACGCCACACGACCCGCTTGGCCCAACCCATTCAACACCACAGCCATTGCAAACGCCCCGGCCTGAGCGGCGGTCACATCCCCGCTGGCCAAGCCGGCGGTGAACCAGCGCAGCTCGTCGCGGGTCAGCGCGTCCTTGTCCCGCACTTTGGCGATGATGGCGCGCGCGTCGGTCATTGCTGACCCCTATGCGCTGCGCAGACCGCCCCTGACAGCAGATCACGAATGGTCATTGCGCGCTCATGGCCGGCGATCGCGGTATCTTTCAACCGCATCCCGTCGCTCTCATGTTCAATCCTCCACACCTGTTCAAATTTGACCGTCGATCACGCGCGTGACAACCGGGGCAGGCAGTGCCACCTCCAGCAACTCCAGATCTGCGCTGGGGTTGGCATAACATGTCGCCAGACCTGGCGGGATCACGAACGCATCCCCGGCTTCCAAGGCAAAAGGCGCTTTGCCCTCGCTGTGCAAGCGCATGGTTCCCGACATCACAAAGGTAAACAAGATATCACCTTCATGCACCGTCCACGGTGCGGTGCCGTCCGGCCGGAGCACTTCGACACCCGCCACGCCCTTTGTGTTGGCGCAGATCGTCGTATCGCGCCGCATAAATCCCGGGATCCGGTGTGGCGCCCATGATGCCTGCGCACCAATATTGTGCACAAATCGTTGCCCATCCCATTCGCGTTCCGGGCACAGCCGCCCTGTCGGCAATTCCATCTGATGATCAATCTGGGTCACATGTGCAGCGGGCACGCCGATTTCAATCACCTCAATGCCATCGCTGGCCTCAAGCACACGATGGCGAATTTCAGGTGGCTGGATAAAGCAATCGCCTGCATGCAGGCGAATTTTCGGCCCCTGGTCCTCATAGACGACATCGACCCAACCCTTGATACAAAAGATCAGCTGGAAACCCACCTGATGGAAGTGAACCATATCCGGCACCGGCCCACCATCTGGAATCCGAATATGACTGGCAATGATCGACCCACCCAAGCGCGACGGCACAAGGTCTCGGTACTGCATCCCGGCGCGCCCGATCACCCAAGGCGCCTGGTCCTTCAGCCGACGCACGACAAAGGCGTGCTCAGTCTGGGGCAAAACCAAAGGCGGGTTCAGCGCGTCAATCTCGATCCGAGTGCCATTGGGCGCTTGCAGGACCCGCGCGCCATTGGCGACAGCATCGGGATCTGCACATAACAGACGCAAGGTTCCCGGCGCCTCCGCCGCCCCTTTCTCGATCCGCAGGCGAATGCCATGGCCGGACAAAACCGCAACGCTTGGATCATCGGCGGGATAAATCATATCCAGCCGCAACCCCAGAACATCGGTATAAAACGGCAAATCGTCCCGCAGCTCTGCTGTGGGCAAGCGAATCTCGGCTTGGATCTCGGACATGGGACCTCAGAGTGAACCAACAATTGACAACACCAGACTGAAAGCCTGTGCGACGATTTGCAAGCACCCTATCACACAATCGGCCTTTCGCAGTTTTTTGCTATGGTTTAACGCTGAACCAAATTTTGGGAGACCCACCATGTCGGATGGAAAAACCGAAGCCGCGCGGCAAGCTGCCCTGCAATATCACCAGTTTCCGCGCCCCGGAAAACTGGAAATCCGCGCCACTAAGCCGTTGGCGAACCAATTGGATTTGGCGCGCGCCTATTCTCCGGGCGTGGCGGAAGCCTGTCTCGAAATCAAAGCCGACCCCAGCACTGCCGCCAAATACACCGGCCGTGGAAATCTCGTCGCCGTGGTCAGCAACGGCACGGCGGTGCTCGGGCTGGGCAATATCGGCGGGCTTGCGTCCAAACCCGTGATGGAAGGCAAGGCCGTTTTGTTCAAAAACTTTGCCAATATCGATTGCTTCGACATCGAACTGAACGAAAAAGATCCCGAAAAACTGGCAGCGATCGTCTGTGCGATGGAACCCACCTTCGGTGCAATCAATCTCGAAGACATAAAGGCGCCGGATTGCTTTATCGTTGAAAAAATCTGCCGCGAGCAGATGGGCATTCCAGTCTTTCACGACGACCAGCACGGCACAGCGATCGTGGTCGGTGCGGCCGCGACAAATGCCTTGCGCGTGCAAGGCAAATCCTTCGAGGACATCAAGGTGGTCTCCACCGGCGGGGGGGCGGCCGGCATTGCGTGTTTGAACATGTTGCTCAAGCTCGGCGTCAAGCGCGAAAATGTATGGCTGTGTGACATCGAAGGGCTGGTCTATCACGGTCGGACCAAGGATATGACCCCTCAGAAAGCCGCCTATGCCCAGACTTCGGACTTACGGACGCTTGACCAGGTGATCGACGGGGCGGATCTGTTTCTGGGGTTGTCGGGCGCGGGTGTACTGACCCAGGACATGGTGCGCAAAATGGCTCAGGCACCGATTGTATTTGCGCTGGCCAACCCGTCCCCCGAGATCTGGCCCGAGCGCGTCAAAGAGGTTGCACCTGATGCCGTCGTTGCAACAGGTCGGACTGATTATCCCAACCAAGTCAACAATGTACTGTGTTTTCCATTCATCTTCCGCGGCGCGCTTGATGTGGGTGCAACCGAAATCAACGACGCGATGCAGCTGGCCTGCATCGATGGTATCGCAGCACTCGCGCGCGCAACCTCAAGCGCCGAAGCCGCCGCCGCATATCAGGGCGAGCAGATGAATTTTGGCCCCGATTACCTGATTCCGAAACCTTTTGATCCCCGCCTGATGGGCGTGGTTGCCAGTGCCGTGGCCAAAGCAGCGATAGAAACCGGTGTTGCGACACGGCCAGTCCCGGATCTGGCCGCCTATAAAGACTCGCTTGACGGATCCGTGTTCAAATCGGCCCTGATCATGCGCCCGGTTTTCGACGCCGCCCGCAACGCTGAGCGCCGGATTGTCTTTGCCGAGGGCGAGGATGAACGCGTCTTGCGCGCGGCCCATACCTTGCTGGAGGAAACCACAGATGTTCCGATTCTGATCGGCCGCCCCGAGGTCATTCAAGCCCGCGCCGAGCGCGCAGGTTTGCCATTGCGGCCGGGCAAAGACTTCCAGCTGGTCAATCCCGAAAACGACCCACGTTACCGTGACTACTGGGAAACTTACCACACGATTATGGCGCGGCGCGGCGTCGCCCCTGATCTGGCCCGCGCAATCATGCGCACCAATACCACCGCAATTGCCGCTGTCATGGTTCATCGCAATGAGGCAGACAGCATGATTTGCGGCACATTCGGTCAATATCTTTGGCATCTGAACTATGTCCAGCAAGTCTTGGGGTCCGACACCTTGCATCCGGTTGGCGCAATGTCTCTGATGGTGCTGGAACAGGGGCCGTTGTTCATCGCCGATACCCATATCCACGCCCAACCAACGCCCAGTCAGGTGATGGAAACCGTCATCGCCGCCGCGCGTCATGTCCGTCGGTTTGGTTTGCCGCCCAAGATTGCATTGTGCTCAGGCTCGCAATTTGGCAATCTCGACAGCCTTTCAGGACGGGTCACCCGTGAGGCCCTGGAGCGGCTTGATCAAGCAGGCGTCGATTTCGAGTATGAGGGTGAAATGCATGTCGACAGCGCACTGAACCCCGATTTGCGCGCGCGCTATCTGCCGTGCTCGCGTCTGACAGGGGCCGCCAATACCTTGATCTTCAGCAATACTGATGCAGCCGGAGCCACCCGGAACATCCTGAAAATGCGCGCGAACGGCCTCGAAGTTGGTCCGATCTTGATGGGTATGGGCAACAAAGCGCATATCGTGACTCCATCGATCACTGCACGGGGCTTGCTGAATATCAGCGCGCTGGCAGGCACGCCGGTGTCGCATTACGGCTGACGTCTATTCAGCGGGGCGTGCGCCTGCCAGCACCTTGCGGTGCCAACAATCGAGCGCCTGACAGCCGGGGGTCGGGCGCGCCCAGATCGGCGGACAATCCACACATAGCGGCTGGTCATCACAAGACATCGCCCTCGGATTCAGCAGCCATCCCCCTTCGGCCGCAGGACTTATGGCCAGTTCTTCAATTGCGAACACGCCCTCGCACCTTGCTTTGTAGGGCGCAAGCAAATCAAAGGGCGGCGGCGTGGCGATATCACACGGGCCGGTCTCCAGCAGCGCACAAGCCGATACCGGACCCGCCACTTGCATCGGCGCCAAACAGACCGTTGCCAAAATCGCAAAAATCCGCATCAGACCTCCTTTTGTTGGCCACAGGTTATACCTTGATAATATATTGCCCCATCCCCTCAGATGGCGATAGAGATTTGCACAGCAAGAGGAGAGCCCAATGACCTACGCGCAAATCTACCAAGGTTGGCAAACCGACCCCGAGGGGTTTTGGATGGATCAGGCCAAAGCGATTGATTGGGTAAAACCTCCGAGCAAGGCGTTGTTCGACGAAGATGCGCCGCTGTATGAATGGTTCAAAGACGCGCAGGTCAACACGTGCTGGAACGCGGTTGACCGCCATGTCGAAGCCGGGCGCGGCGACCAGCTTGCCATTATCCATGACAGCCCAATCACCAACAGCGTGCGCAAACTGACCTATGCCGAATTGCAAACTCGCGTGGCCTGTCTTGCCGGGGCGCTGGCCGCCAAAGGGGTGAGTTATGGCGACCGCGTGATCATCTACATGCCGATGATCCCCGAAGCGCTGGAAGCGATGCTGGCATGTGCCCGCCTTGGGGCGATCCACTCCGTGGTGTTTGGGGGGTTTGCCGCTCATGAACTGGCCGTTCGGATCGACGATGCGACCCCCAAATGCATTCTCGCCGCGTCTTGCGGCCTCGAGCCGGGCCGGGTGGTCCAATACAAACCACTGCTCGACGACGCGATTGCACAATCCGACCACAAGCCCGAATTCACGGTGATCTTCCAACGCGAGCAGCACATCGCCGCGCTGCAAGCTGGCTCTGATTACGATTGGCATGAGATCCAGTCGGGCGTCGCGCCTGCGGCTTGCGTCCCAGTGGAGGGCAACCACCCCGCCTATATCCTATACACCAGCGGGACCACGGGCGCGCCAAAAGGTGTTATACGCCCAACCGCTGGGCATTTGGTCGCGCTAAACTGGTCGATGAAAGCCATCTACGACATGAACCCCGGCGAAGTGTTCTGGGCCGCATCTGATGTCGGCTGGGTCGTGGGCCATAGCTATATCTGTTATGCGCCGCTGATGGCAGGCAACACCACGCTCGTCTTCGAAGGCAAACCCGTCGGCACCCCAGATGCGGGCACCTTCTGGCGGGTCATCCAAGACCACAATGTCAAAAGCCTGTTCACCGCCCCAACTGCCTTTCGCGCAATCAAACGCGACGACCCCGAAGGCAAGCTGATCGGCGGTTACGACCTGTCATCGCTGGAAACTCTGTTTCTTGCGGGCGAGCGCGCGGACCCTGACACCATCATCTGGGCGCAGACCAAATTGGGTGTTCCGGTCATCGATCATTGGTGGCAAACCGAAACCGGTTGGGCCATTGCCGCCAACCCGATGGGACTGGAGCATTTGCCGGTCAAGATCGGCTCGCCCTCAGTGGCGATGCCCGGTTATCAGGTCGATATCCTTAACGAATCGGGCCAGCCGATGCCTGCGGGTGAGCTGGGTGCCATCGCCATCAAGCTTCCGCTGGCGCCCGGAACATTGCCCGGGCTGTGGAACGCCAATGACCGGTTTATCAAATCCTATCTGACAACCTTTCCCGGTTATTATGAGACCGGAGATGCCGGTTACAAAGACGACGACGGCTATTTGTATATCATGGCGCGCACCGACGATGTGATCAATGTTGCAGGCCACCGGTTGTCGACAGGTGCGATGGAAGAAGTGCTCGCAGGGCATCCCGATGTCGCAGAATGCGCCGTCATCGGCGTGGCAGACCCGCTGAAAGGTCAACTGCCTATGGGGTTCTTGTGCCTTAATTCCGGGACCGCGGCGTCTGCCGAGGACATTGTGACCGCCTGTATCAAACGGGTGCGCGCCCAGATCGGTCCGGTCGCAGCTTTCAAATTGGCCTGCGTCGTGGATCGATTGCCAAAGACCCGATCGGGTAAGATTTTACGCGGCACAATGGTCAAGATCGCCAATGGCGAGCCTTATAAAATGCCCGCGACCATCGACGATCCAGCCATCCTTGACGAAATCAAATCCGCATTGAACGGCATGGGTTACGGCACATAAGCCCGCCACAGGCGGCTTTCGCAGACCTGCCCTTTTGGGCAGGTTTACGTTATGGTTGATATTCTGATAGCTTTACAACCATGGCGGGATTTGTTGTTTCGTCTCTAAAACGTGCGAGTGAACCTTCGAATGAACAAACCTCATGGGGAACATGCCGAACCTTTGGCGTCGACTGAGACCAGTTTGGCTCAGTCTGAACGTATTTCCTT
>JBELMC010000013.1:0-40637 GCA_042096155.1 Dinoroseobacter sp. | reverse complement strand
ACCGGGATCTGGTGCCCCCACCAAAGCTGGCGGCTGATGCACCACGGCTCGATGTTTTCCAACCAGTGGTAATAAGTCTTTTCACCGCTTTCGGGCAGGATCTTGACGACACCCGACTTGACCGCATCCAGGGCGCGACCAACAATCTTTTCGGCATCGACGAACCATTGATCGGTCAACATCGGCTCGATCACCACCTTCGAGCGGTCCCCAAAGGGCTGCATGATCGGCTTGGCTTCGACCAGAGGAACCAAAGCTGCTGGATCATCATCCGCGCCCAGTTTCTTGCCCAGAACCGGATTGTCTGCGCGGGTCATGACCGCCAACCCCTCGGCGGTGATTTCTTTGACCACTTTTGCACGGGCCTCGAACCGATCGAGCCCACGCAGGTGATCAGGCACCAGGTTGACCGCATCGACCTCCGCCTCGGTCAGCTTTTGTTCGCCTTTGGCCACGGCCATCGCGATCGCGGCCGCCTCCGCATAGGGTGCGCCATCGTCACGCATAGAAGCCCGCGTGTCCATCAGACGGTAGCAGGGGATATCGCCGCGTTTGGCCACCGCATAGTCGTTGAAATCATGCGCGCCGGTGATCTTTACCGCGCCCGATCCGAACTCGGGATCAGGGTACGCGTCGGTGATGATCGGAATCTGGCGGCGATGCGCTTTCGGGCCGACCGGGATCTCGCACAGCTGTCCGACAATTGGCGCGTAACGCTCGTCTGACGGATGCACGGCCACAGCGCCATCGCCCAGCATGGTTTCGGGCCGGGTGGTCGCAATCGCGATATAATCGCGCATTTCCGCAAAGGTGACGTTTCCGTCGGCATCTTTTTCGACATATTCATAGGTCGCGCCGTCCGCGAGCTGGTACTTGAAGTGCCACATTTTGCCTGCAACCTCGATATTCTCGACCTCGAGGTCGCTGATCGCGGTTTCAAAATGCGGATCCCAGTTGGTCAGGCGTTTGCCGCGATAGATCAGACCTTTTTCATACATCTCGACAAAGACCTTGATCACCGCATCGTGGAAATTCGCCGAGTTTTCGTGCCCGATGCGGGGATCGCCCGGCGCCCCGGCCATCGTGAACGCGTTGCGGTCCCAATCGCAAGAACAGCCCAAGCGTTTGAGCTGTTCGATGATGGTGCTGCCATACTCGCCCTTCCATTCCCAGACCTTGCCCAGAAATGCCTCGCGGCCCAGCTCTCGGCGCCCCGGAAGCCCTTGTGCGGCCAGCATCTTTTCAACCTGCAACTGTGTGGCGATGCCCGCGTGATCTTGCCCGGGCTGCCAGAGCGTTTTGAACCCGCGCATGCGGTGCCAGCGGATCAGAATATCCTGCAACGTGTTGTTGAACGCATGACCAACATGCAGCGCACCCGTCACGTTGGGGGGTGGGATCATGATTGAAAAACTGTCTTCTCGGCTGGCATTGGCGCCGGCGCGAAAGGCCCCTTCTGCCTGCCATTTGGCAGAGATACGGGCTTCGGCCTCTTGCGCCTTAAATGTCTTGTCCATCGGCATGGAATTGGTCCTGGCATAGATCTTTGCGCGCAGAGATATCGGAGCACGCGCATAAGGGAAAGGGGGCATCCTCGAACAAAAAGAGGGCCAAAGCGATCTGCGCAACAAATCTCTGCGGCATAGGAGCAGCCGTGAAATCGACAGTGGAGTTCAGTTCAGCCCAGCCGACCCAGCCCAGTCGATCCAGTCCAGTCGACCCAGTCTAGTTTGGGCGACCCGACCTTGTCGTGCCCAGCGCAATCCAGTCCGGCCGACCCACGATCTCATCGTAATTTTTTCATCATTTTTTCGCAAATGTCCGCCAAAGGATAAAGCCGCTGCGCTGCGCGCCAACACCGCATGAAAAATCAGGCTTGGCCTGAAGCATAACGGAGATATTTTAGGTCAAGACTTAGGACTCCCGATGACGTTTGCGCAAAACACAACCAGAGCCCCAGTGATCCATGTGGTGATCCTTGACGGGACAATGAGTTCCAGCCTGCCCGATCATGAAACCAATGCCGGGCTTTTGTGGAAACTGTTGACCAAGGCCCCAAACCGCGAGTTGCGCGTGTTCTATGAACCCGGCATTCAGTGGCGGGGACTGTCCAATGCGATTGAGGTGATCGCCGGTATCGGGATCAACCGCCAGATCCAGCGCGCCTACAGGTGGCTGGCGCTGAACTGGCGGCCGGGTGATCGGGTCTATCTGTTTGGCTATTCGCGAGGCGCTTATGGCGTGCGGTCCTTGGCCGGTGTGATCGACCAACATGGCATGCTGCGTGCAGAGCATGCATCCATCCGCAAGACCCAATTTATCTATGCCTATTATCGCGACCGGCGTAACAGCCCTTTTGCCGATCGGTTTTCGAACAAGTATTGCTGGGACAAAACCGCATTCAAAATTGAGATGATCGGAGTTTGGGATACGGTAAAGGCCCTCGGAATTCGCTGGCCCCTGATATGGCGGCTGCTTCCGGACGCCACCGAGTTTCACAACGATCAGCTCAGCGCAGTCGTCAATCGCGGCTATCATGCCCTGGCGCGTGATGAACGTCGGGTGGCTTTTTCCCCTGTGCTCTGGCGGACCCGCCCGGGATGGAGCGGCGAGATCGAGCAGGTCTGGTTTCGTGGCAGCCATGGCGACATTGGCGGCCAGTTGCACGGGTTTCAGTCCGCGCGCCCCTTGGCGAACAGATCTTTGGTCTGGATGCTCGACCGGGCGGCGGACGCGCAATTGCCTTTGCCCGACGGCTGGGCCGAACAGTTTGTCACTGACAAAAACGCCCCATCTGCAGGTATGAACCGCGGCTTTGGCCGATTGTTTATCACCCGTCGCGCGCGCGTCATCGGCGCCGATCGATCTGAGAGCATGTATGATGGGACACCGGTTCCGATGCCACGCGCACCAAGGTCGTTGCGGTCCCGCCTGCGTGGCGCCTTCCAGATTTTTGAAAAAAAAGGCGAGCTGTCAGATATGTAAGTTTACGCGACCTCGGCCAGATCAACCTGTGGTGACACCCCCAAAGCTGCACAGACATTGCGGGTCAACTCCGGGCTGTTGAGCGTGTAGAAATGCAGATCCTCGACCCCGCCGTCGATCAGATCGGTACAAAGCTCCGTGCACAGCGCCGTCGACAGCAAAGTGCCGCGCTCATCGCGTTCGGCCTTCTCAAAACAGGCGTCCAGCCATGCCGGAACGGTCGTGCCACATCGCGCAGCGAATTTCCGCGTCTTTGACCAGTTTTCGACCGGCAAAATACCCGGAATGAGCGCAGCCGTAATTCCAGCTTTGTCACATAGGTCGCGAAACCGAAAGAAGGTCTCGGCTTCAAAGAAGAACTGCGTGATTGCCGCGCAGGCACCTGCATCAATTTTGCGCTTGAGGTAATCCACATCCGCAATCGCACTGGGTGCTTCGGGGTGTTGGTCGGGATATGCGCCGACGCGCAAGGTAAATTTGCCGGTTTTGGCCAAGGCCTCCACCAGCTCGACGCTGCTGGCAAATCCTTCCGGATGGGCGATGAATTTTGAACTGCCTGCCGGGGGATCGCCGCGCAGCGCGACAATGTGCTTGACCCCGGCCGTGGCGTAACTTTCCGCAATGTCCAAGGTTTCAGACTTGGTTGCATCGACACATGTCAGATGTGCTGCCACATCAAGACCGAAATTGGCGCCAATCGTGGTGACCGCTTCATGGGTCAATTGGCGCGTGGTCCCCCCCGCACCATAGGTGACAGAGACAAACTCAGGCGCTAACGGGGCCAGCACACGGGCGGTGTCCCACAGCTTAAAGGCGCCTTGCAGCGACTTGGGTGGAAAAAATTCGAACGAAATGCGCGGGACAGCGGCGGTCATGAGGAAAGAGTCCTTGATTTCTATGCTGTCAAGATCGCATATGCAGCATTGTGAGACAAATTCATGGTTCTCATTATAATTGTGAGGTTTGCTCATGCCGATGCATTTGGAATTTAGACATCTGCGCACCATCAAAGCGATCTATGACACCGGCGGCTTGGGCCGTGCCGCCGATACGTTGAATATCACCCAAAGCGCCTTGAGCCACCAGATCAAGGGTCTCGAAGCCCAAGCCGGGGTAGAGCTGTTCGTGCGGCGCTCTAAACCGTTGAAATTGTCAGCAGCAGGGATGCGTTTGTTGCGTTTGGCCGACAAAATCTTGCCCGAAATCGCCACTCTTGAGGACGAATTCGACGGATTGCGCAAAGGCAAAACCGGCCGACTGCATATCGCTATCGAATGTCACGCCTGTTTTGAATGGCTGTTCCCGGTGCTCGAGGCGTTCCGCCAAAACTGGGGCGAAGTCGATGTGGACATCCGCCCCGGGCTCAGCTTCGATGGCCTACCGGCGTTGCAGCGCGAAGAGGTCGACCTGGTGGTCTCGTCTGATCCTGAAGATCTGCCGGGGATCACATTTACGCCGCTGTTTGACTATGAGCCTGTATTTGTGGCCGCCAGCGCCAACCCCTTGGCACAGAAACACTATGTCGAAGCGGAGGATTTTCGCGACCAGTTGCTGATCACCTATCCGGTCGATCGCACGCGTCTGGATGTGTTCACCGAGCTGCTGACCCCGGCAAAGATCGAACCACGCGCAATCCGGCAAGTCGAGTTAACGGCTGTGATCTTGATGCTGGTTGCAAGCGGCCGCGGCGTGTCGGTTCTGCCAGATTGGGTGGTGCGCGAGGTGCGTGGCAATTCTGACTATGTGACACGCCCATTGACCGAAAGGGGCAAGACCAAACGCCTTTATGCGGCAACACGAACCGAAGATGGCGACAAGCCGTTTATGGCCCATGTGCTGAAGCTGATGCGAACCGAACCGATCAAACTGCAGCGCAAATAGCGACCTCGCAGAATGTGCGGCATCGGTCGGCATGCTCAGCGGTCATCGGCCCTTGGCCTGAGACAATTAAAACGGAAGTGGCGGCCGCCCAAAGCGGACATCATGCCGTGTCCCGAAGGACATCCGGTGCCAGGCGTCACCCCGGCGATTGCGCGCGATGCCAGACCGGGCGTCACCCCGAACGGATCGTCCATATGTTGCGAGAGTCTCCCCCCACACGGTACCAGCGCCCGTTTTAAGCATGATCGATTAACAATTTGAAAATTATGCGCGCGCAGACGTCACCAGCACTGGACTTGGGCGGCGCATGGGTCTACGGCACGGCCTGCCCCTCGCATCTGGGAGATCACTATGGCCATCGGCAGCGCAAACCTCAACGTGATGATCAAGGCCGCTCGGGCCGCCGGACGCGCGCTGATCAAGGACTTCCGTGAGGTTGAGAATCTGCAGGTGTCCATGAAGGGGGCGGGGGATTTTGTGTCGAAAGCCGACACCACCGCGCAAGACATCATCAAAGAAGAGCTGATGAACGCGCGCCCGACTTATGGCTGGCTGGCCGAAGAAGACAAAGGCGAACTTGCAGGCCGTGACCCGACCCGACGTTGGATCGTCGATCCGCTGGACGGGACCACCAATTTTCTGCACGGCATGCCACATTGGGCAATCTCTATCGCTCTGGAACATAAAGGCGAAATTGTTGCTGGCGTGGTTTTCGATGCCGCCAAAGACGAAATGTTCTATGCCGAAAAAGGCGCAGGGGCCTGGATGAACGAGAGCCGTTTGCGCGTCTCGGGCCGCACCCGGATGATCGAGAGCGTTTTTGCCACGGGCCTGCCCTTCGCCAGCAGCAGACACCTGCCTGCCGTGCTGCAAGATCTGGGCCAGTTGTTGCCCTTATGTGCTGGGGTCCGCCGCTGGGGGGCCGCATCGCTTGACATGGCCTATGTTGCGGCCGGTCGCTATGACGGGTATTGGGAGCGCGGCCTGGAACCCTGGGACTATGCTGCGGGGATTGTGCTGGTGAAAGAGGCCGGTGGCCTGGTCGAGCCAATCCAGGACGGCCAACGCCTGATCGATGACGGCCATCTATTGGCAGCCAATGCCGGACTGTTTGACCCGCTTGCCAAGGTGATCCGGGCGCGCTGACAGGCCACCGGCCGCGGCGCAATCGGTGCTCTCAGCTCTCAGCGCCGCCGGACCCGGGGCACAGAGCTGCGCGATAATTTATACCGCGCTTCAGGCTGATCTGGATGCCCACCCGTCTGCGCCCAATACGCAGCTCCGCCGCGCTTGCGCCACAGCGGAACCGTCAATACGAAGCCAATCAAGAAGCCGCCAGCATGGGCCCAAAAAGCGACCCCTGCCCCAACACCCCAAGTGTTGGCCCCATTGAACAGTTGCAGACCGAACCATCCCAGCAACATGGTCCATGCCGGAAGCGTGAAGACCCGGAAAAAGACAAAGGCGACGATCAAGACATCGACGCGGGCCTTGGGAAACATCAACAGATATCCGCCCATCACGGCTGCAACCGCGCCCGAGGCCCCGACAACCGGAACCGGGCTCAACGGATCGACGGCATATTGCGCCAGCCCGGCACCAAAGCCCCCCATCAAATAGAAGCTCAAAAACCACACTGGGCCCATTTCGTCTTCCAGGTTGTCACCAAATATCCACAAAAACAGCATATTGCCTGCGAGATGCAGAAAACCCGCATGGACAAACATCGAGGTAAGCAGCGTCTCGATGCCGTTCCCAGCCGTTAGCCGGGCGGGGCTCATGCCATAGGTGTTGAAGAATGCGTACAAGGCAGGTTCGTCAAAAAACACCGAAATATTGGTCACATACACAAGGATATTCGCCGCCAAAAGAAGGTAAGTGACGATTGGCGTGCGGCGAGATGGGTTATGGTCACGAAACGGAAACATCCCCCTAGGTTGCCGGGCCAATCTTGCTTGGTCAAGCGCCATGCTTGACGTTGGGCCAAGGCGCACCACCCTTGCGGTATGAAAGTTGACTTAACCCTCAGCACGGCCCTATTGGCGTTGCATCTGCTCGCAGCCCCGGCCCAATCCGCCTGTCCTGACCCGCCCGATCATGGGGCCGCCGAGAGCGACTTGTTGGACCGGTTGGCCACGGCACGCTCAGCACCCGAGGGTCAAAATATCAGCAACAAGCTGTGGCAGCTGTATCTAGACGCGCCGGATGCCAAGGCGCAGGTCCTGCTCGATGAGGGGATGGCCCTGCGTCGGAATGGCAACCTTTCGGCATCGATCACCCTTTTGGACGATCTGGTCGACTATTGCCCAGACTACGCCGAAGGCTGGAACCAGCGCGCGTTTTCATATTACCTTGGCGCCCATTTTGAACAAGCCCTGGCGGATCTGGATCGCGCTTTGGCCCTGTCTCCGCGCCACGTGCCGGCCATGTCAGGCAAGGCTTTAACCCTTATCGGAATGGGCCGCGACGCCACGGCACAGAAAATCCTGCGCCAGGCGCTGGACCTCAATCCCTGGCTGGCCGAGCGCGCCTATCTGGTTGGCCCCCAAGGCCAAGACATCTGACCACTTGCCCGACGACGAGCCAGACCAGGACTGCATCATAGCAACATCACGGAACAGTCCAGCGAGCAAACCTAAAGTCCTTGAATTTGCGCGATAAAACACATAGAGATCAAGAAAACGATCAGAAGAAATCGGTTGAGATCCTGGCATCGAGCCGACACGCTGCCCGCGTGATGGAATGGTAGACATAAGAGACTTAAAATCTCTGGGCCGGAAGGCCGTGCCGGTTCGAGCCCGGCCGCGGGTACCAAATCAGCTAGACCTGTTTTAGACTATGTCCTGTTGGAAGCGTAGTGTCACCGCGGCGCGCAGCTTAGGGTCAACTCTGGAGTTGTACAGGTCAATATGTGAAAGACCCAACGCACCCACATCGTTTTTTGAGATTTGTACGTTGCTATCAACTCCGGCCGGACTTACCTCAAAACCAGATCAGTAGGTAGCATTGAACCTGTTTATTGACACAAACATCTTTTTGGAATTCCACCACTTCAAAGGCGAAGACATTGAGGAATTGAAGAAACTAGTCGCAATGGTAGAGGATCAAGACATTGTCCTCTTTTCGTGCCCTCAACTGCGCGAAGAAATAAAACGAAACCGCGATGCGAAAATCTCCGACGCTATGCGGGAATTCAAGAAGATCAACTTCAAGGAATCTTTCCCGGCCTTCACCAAACACTATCCTGAATATGGCGAAATGAGGGATCTTCTAGAGGAGGCAAATAGGAAGCACGCGGAACTCATGAAAGCAGCACTGACTGACGTCAAAGGTCGATCGCTCGCCGCAGACATGCTCATAGACGAACTGCTCAATAAGGCCACTGAAGTCCCTTGTTCTGACCAAATATATCACTCTGCTCTTAAGCGTTTTCGAATGGGGAATCCGCCAGGCAAAAAGAAGGTCACGGTCGGGGATGAAATGAACTGGGAGGCTCTTCTCGCCGGGGTTCCAGAAGAAGAGGACCTGATGTTTGTTTCGGGAGACGGTGACTACAGCTCACCAATTGACGACAAGGTGTTTCATTCATTCCTGTCCGAGGAATGGCTCGATGCAAAGAGTTCAACTATTCACTTCTACACAAGTCTTTCGGCGCTGCTGAAAGATAAGTTTCCACAGATCAAACTCGCTAACGACGTAAAAACCGCTGGTCTCATTGACGAGCTAGCCGCAAGTGGATCCTTCGCAATGACACACGCCCTCGTCGCCTCGCTGAGTGAGCATGAGTTTTCGAAACACCAGGTCGAAAAACTGGTCGCGATCCCAGAGCTCAATAATCAGGTTGGGCGGATCATTGGCGATCCCGATCTGTCGGAGTTCTATACTGAAATCTTGAAGAAGTACGGCGACGCAATGGAAGTCGCTACAAAAGCTACTTTAGCCGAGATCCTTGCCTCCAATATTGAGGAACCAAACGCGCCCGACGAGATGACGAAATTCCCTTTTTGAGCGCCCGCAACCGAAATCTGGCTACCCTCAAAGCCAACGTTGCGAGGACAGTTCTGGTCTGCGGTCAGGGCCTCATCTTTTGTGCCGTGTCACCGTCTCATGAGTTGTCAGCTTGCCAATGTTTTAAGTAGTCCGGCCGCCGATGGCGAGCATCGCAAACCAATCGCTTAATTTGATGCCGCGAAGTAGAGTTTACGCCCAGCGGTTAGGCTCCTGCGCAGACAACCAGAATGCTGAACGACCAAGTGTTTCCACCATCTTTGACGCTTCCGCAAAGCCAAACCTGCGGTTGCATGCTTCGAAGGATATTTTCGCAACTTCGTGCGGTTCGAATGTGTTGTTCCGGTTCTGTTTTTAGGTCAAGCGCATGGTTGATCCTTCTTGCTCAGACGCCGCGCGATGGAAATCGTCCGTGCTGTCGAGTTGGGCGAGTTCGAAAAACCGAGGTCGAAAATTGAAAAGGAACAGCCTTTCGTCCACTTGACGGACAAGAAAAATTGCATGTTGACCGATCCACGCAATCTGTTTGACGGGGACCCCGCATGCCAACAGAGGGCTAGACCAGTTCTGACATCTCGACCACGCGCCCCTCGCGGGCTGACAACTGCGCCGCCAAACCCATCGCGACAGCCCATGCGCCATCTTCCAACGTAACTTCCGGTGTCGCTTTGCCTCGTATCACATCGGCGAATTTCTGATGTTGATAAAAGGTCGAACCATTGTGATCACCCGCCGCTAAGAGGGTCGGATCGACGGGAAAATCTCGCGCCACAACACCAGAGCCGTCACGTGGGCTGACCACAACTTGCGGCACCGGCGCCGGACCCGCCTGGGGGTTCCAGAACCGGCCTGGACCAGGAACAAGCGCTTCGATCTTGGCATCTGCCCCGATGGCGCTGATCTCCTCTTGAAAGCGCGCGCCTTGGGCAAACATACAAAGCTCCAGCATGGCGCGTGCGCCGTTCGCGAAATCCACAATCACGTAGCCATTGTCCCAAATGTCGGATCTTTGCCCATCGTAAACTTCATCCAGGTGGTTCACCGCCTGACTGGCGCTGGCCATCACCCGGATTGGGTCGTCCTTCAAAATCAGGCGCATCAGATCAAAGAAATGGCAGCATTTTTCCACAAGCGTGCCGCCGGTTTTTACATTGAGCCGATTCCAATCGCCCACTTTTGGCAAAAACGGGAAGCGATGTTCGCGGATGCTCAACATCTGCACCCCGCCCGTGATCGCTTGCGCCTCGGCCACCAAAGCGGCGACCGGCGGCATGTAGCGGTATTCCATTGCAACCCAAATCGGAGCCGCAAATGTCTCGCGCAGGGCTTTGACACGGGCAATTTCGTCCGGCGCCGTACAAATCGGCTTTTCGGCCAACACCGGCACGCTGCGCCGCGCCGCAATCTGCTCCAATTGCCCAATATGGAGATGATTTGGACTGGCAATCACCAACGCATCGATATCTTCAAGACCGAGAAAAGACTGCAAGTCCGCCACAACGCAAGCCTCTGGTGCAAGTGCGACCGATGCTGCCGCCATACCCGCATCAGGTTCGCACAGTGCAGTGACCTTGGCACCGTCAAGCAGCGCGATATTGCGAATGTGCTCTTGGCCCATCATGCCTGCACCGATCAGACCATATTTTATCGTCATGTCTGGCCCTCCAAGCCATTATGCACGAGCGACATAGACAACCTTATCGGGATGAAACCATGTTCGCGAATATTCGATTGCAGCCGCGTCCCCTGCCCAAGAGAATCGTTCGGCAAAACCGGTTTCTCGGGGCAAGGCCAGCTTCTCATGACCCCAATCCGGTTTCTGGCGCGTGGCGACTCGGTCTTCGAACCGGGTGATGACCAGATTCAGCCGCGTGCGATAGTACAGATACAACGACTCAGAGAGTGCTTGCGTCGACACCACGTCAACCACGTCGCCGTCCAGCCAGATTTCTTCCAATGCTGCAGGTGTATCGTCGAGCAAGCGAAATCTGCGGATACGATGTGCCTGTGCAGAGCTGCCAAAGGCAGGCAGATCCGAGGGCTTGGTCAACCGTTGCACGTCCAGGACTTCGGCCCGGGGAAGACCACCTCCATCCACCAATTCAAGCCGAAACAATGCATAAATATTAGATGCTTGAGTTGGCTTTTTAATGTAATTTCCAGACCCATGGATCCGTTCCAGCATGCCCTGATATGCCAGCTGGTCAAGCGCTTTGCGCAAAGTTCCAACAGCAATCCCAAGCCCTGCTGCCATGTCGCGTTCGGGGGCCAATTTGGTGCCTGGCTGCAGCCGTCCAGCCAACACGTCGCGGGCCAATCGCTCGCTGACTTGCTGATAAATCGGCAGGGATTTTATGTCTGACATCAGATTCTCCCCGTATCGCTTAGAAAAAATTGATATAGGATTGATGCAACTTAAATTCATCGCTATGCAAGAGAGAAATGAGAACGCCGCGCTGGGTGAGCTGCTCAGACCTTGGGAGACCGCGATGACACTCGTACCGGTGACATCAGCCGATTTGGACGGCGCAGAAGTGTCTTGGTTTTCTGCGCTTTGCTCGGATGATTACGAATTCCTGGGCGTCCCCAACGGCGATCTGCGCTCCAGCTGGGCGCATTGCCGCGACATCGTACTGGCGGCCGAAGCCGAAGGGTTTCGCAATATTCTGGCTCCGTCGAGTTATCAGGTTGGCCAAGATACACTCAGCTTTGTCGCTGGCTGTGCGCCTTTAACCACCAGCATCAACATGTTGGCAGCGATCCGCTGTGGCGAGATGCAGCCCATCATGCTGGCGCGCACGGTTGCGACACTGGATCATATGATGGAGGGACGCCTGACGCTGAATGTGATCAGCTCAGATTTTCCTGGCGAAGTGGCAGACAGCCGTTTTCGGTATAAGCGGTCGCAGGAGGTGGTTGAAATCCTGAAACAGGCCTGGACCCAGGATGAAATCAACTTCGAGGGCGAAGTCTATACTTACAAAGGCCTGTCCACAGACCCCGCACGTCCTTATCAAAGTGGCGGCCCGTTGCTGTATTTTGGGGGCTACTCGCCTGCGGCGGTGGATTTGTGCGCGCGACATTGTGACGTTTACCTGATGTGGCCCGAAACCGAAGACCAAATTGCCGAACGGATGAAAACCGTCGCCGAGCAGGCAACAGCCTACGGTCGGACGCTCGATTATGGTCTACGCGTCCATATGATCGTACGCGATACCGAAGCCGAAGCGCGTGAGTACGCGGATCATTTGGTCAGCAAGCTTGATGACGAATACGGCCAACTGATTCGCGATCGCGCCCATGACAGTATCAGCCTTGGGGTTGCCAAACAGGCCAAGGCCCGTGAGCTGGCGGACAAATATGGCTATGTCGAGCCGAACCTGTGGACTGGCGTTGGGCGCGCGCGCTCAGGCTGCGGCGCAGCGCTTGTCGGGTCGACCGATCAGGTGCTGTCGAAAATCGAGGCTTATCAGAATATGGGCATCCGCTCGTTTATCTTCTCGGGCTATCCCCATATCGATGAGTGTCGTCATTTCGGAGCTCGGGTTATGCCGTCTCTCAAAACCGTCTCGCTGCCGAAGGCCTATGGCCGCGTGCCAGCACAGACCCCTACCACCCCGCTTGGTGCCGGAGATCGCCGCTAAATGTCGAACCCAATGGACCGCATAATCCTGACCGATGACCTGAGCCTGAGCCGCATTGTCTATGGCATGTGGCGCCTCTCGGACGATGCTGATACCAGCCCGGCCCATGTCCAGGCCAAAATCGAAACCTGCCTGGCGCAAGGCATCACATCGATGGACCAGGCTGATATTTATGGCGGCTATGAGGCCGAAGCCGTTCTGGGCGCGGCGTTAAAGGCGGCCCCTGCACTGAAAGACCAGATCGAGATTGTTACCAAATGCGATATCGTCGCACCAGCCGGGCGCTACGCCGATGCGGCCTGCAAGTATTACGATACCAGCCGCGCCCACATCCTCGCCAGTGTTGATCATTCCTTACGTCTCATGGGGGTGGATAAGATTGACCTTTTGCTCCTCCACCGTCCCGATCCATTGATGGATCATCGCGAAACCGGCGCTGCACTGGACGACGTCATCGCCAGCGGAAAGGTCGGCGCGGTTGGCGTGTCAAACTTCAAGCCGTGGGACTGGACATTGCTACAATCGGCAATGGACGCCCCTCTGGTGACCAACCAGATCGAGATCTCGCTGACCGCCAATGAGGCCTTGACCAATGGCGATATCGCCTTTTTGCAAGAACGTGGCGTGGTGCCAATGGCCTGGTCGCCGTTGGGCGGGGGATCGCTGTTTGCCAACGGACCGTCTGCACTGCGCGCTCTGATGACCGAGATCGCCGCGGAAACGGACACCGATGCGGCTTCGGTCGCGGTGGCTTGGTTGCTGCGGCACCCGGCGCGTATTTTACCGGTCATGGGCACCAATACCCTCAGTCGGATCGCCTCATTCTCGGATGCCTTGTCGGTGAACATGACTCGTGAGAGGTGGTTTTGTCTCTACACGCTGGCCTTGGGCCAAGAGGTGCCGTGAATGGATGGGGCGACGGGCAACGAGGGCTTCATGAGCAACACATTTGATCCGCAGATCGACCCACGTGCGTTTCGCGATGCCTTGGGACAGTTCAGCACCGGGGTCACCATTGTCACGTGCGAAAGTGACATCGGCCCCTTGGGCATCACCGCCAACAGCTTTGCAAGTGTTTCACTGGATCCGGCCTTGGTTTTGTGGTCTCCTGGCAAGGCGTCCAAGCGCTACACGGCTTTTCGCCAGGCAAATGTCTTTGCGATCCATGTTCTGGGCCAAGATCAGCTGAACCTCGGTCGCGCGTTTGCCAGTGATGGGTTGGACTTCTCCGTCGCCGACTGGGAACGCGCACCGGACAATATACCTGTTCTTAATGGTTGCCTTGCGCGCTTTGAATGTCGCAAGCTGACTGAATACGATGGGGGCGACCACACGATCATCATCGGCGAGGTTTTGCGGGCGCAGTCGATGCCCGGCAAACCACTGATTTTTGCGCAAGGCAGCTATGGAGGCTTCACCGCGCAGACTTAACCGACGACCGCTATTTCGGCACAAAGACCGAGAAGCGACCAACAAAGGGCCGGCCACGGCCATAAGGGAGGGACGTTGATGAACGTCTTGTTGGGGCTTTTAAAGCCGTTGCAGCTGGCGCTTGACGCGGTTTTGGCCGTGGGGCGTGGGATCGCTGTTTTTGCGATTGCGATGATGGTGGTCGCGATCCTGATCCAGGTCTTTTTCCGTTACATCCTGAACAATGCCCTGCCCTGGCCCGACGAAGCCGCCCGGTTCTGTATGTTGTGGATGACCGGGCTCATGGCCCCTGCGGCCTTCCGCGCAGGTGGTTTTGTCGCCATTGATGTTGTGCAACTGGCCCTGCCCCGTGCGATCGGATCAGCAATTGCGTTCGTTTTATTGTTTGTCACCGCGATGGTTTTGGTCATGGCGACCCAGATCGGTTGGAACGAGGTAACCGGCTTCGGAGGCCGCTTCACGACGGCGGCGCTCTATGTGCCATTCGATCTGATTGGTGCCTGTGAGGCCCTCAACCTCAAAGCGTCGCCAGAATCGGTCTGGTGTCGCGTACCACGCAGCTGGACCATGGCATCGCTGCTGGTGGGTGTCATCTTATTGCTGGTCGTCAATGTCGAGCTGATCATCCGCGCCATCGTGACCATGATGGGCGGGGCCGACAGATTGCGCCCGATCCCAGGCGCGGCTGATATGGCTGGAGCGGAATGATATGTTGATCTGGTTCCTTCCGCTTTTTCTTCTGTTCCTGATGATCGGCCTGCCGGTGTTTTTCGGCCTGATCGCGGCCCCTGGTATTTTGCTTTGGCTGGATGGATCCTCGCGTGACATCGTGTTGTTGTATCGCAATGTCTACAACGGTATGGACAGTTTTCCCTTGATGGCGATCCCGTTCTTCATGCTTGCAGGAGAGCTGATGAACCGCGGTGGGATCACCACACGACTGGTTGAATTTGCGCAAGCCCTGATGGGCCATTTGCGCGGCGGTTTGGCCCATGTGAACATCCTGTCATCCATGCTGTTTGCCGGACTGTCCGGCTCGGCGGTGGCCGACACCTCGGCGCTGGGATCGATGTTGATCCCGGCCATGGAAAAACAAGGCTATACCCGTCGATTTGCCGCCGCAATCACGGCTGCCAGCTCGGTGATTGGCCCGATCATTCCGCCATCCGGCATCATGATTATCTATGCCTATGTCATGGGCGAAAGCGTCGCCGCGCTGTTCCTGGCGGGGATCGTGCCGGGCATTTTGGTGGGCGTTGGGCTTATGTTGGTGGTCAAAGTATTGGCCGACAAATACGATTTTCCAGTGGCCTCGGCAAAAACCACATGGGCTGAGCGCGGCCAAGCCAGTTTGAAAGCGTTTTTTCCGCTGTTGACGCCTGTGATCATCCTGGGCGGTATTTTGATCGGCGTTTTCACCCCAACCGAAGCCGCGGCAGTCGCCGTGGCCTATGCGCTGTTCATTGGCTTTTTCGTGCTAAAGACATTGACCCTGGGCGAGATCCCGGACGTTTTCGCAAAAGCGGCCACAACCTCTGCGGTGGTCTTGCTGTTGGTCGGGGCTGCGATGGCATTCAAAACCGTTGTATCGCTGAGCCACGCACCTGAGACGCTAGCCGCCTACATCCTGTCTTTGTCGGACAATCCGCTGGTTCTATTGTTCCTGATCAATCTGTTGTTGTTCATCGTTGGTATGTTCCTTGATGCCGGACCAGCGATCATTATCCTTGGTCCCATTCTGGGCCCGATCTTCGTAGATTTGGGCGTTGATCCAATTCATTTTGCAATCATTATGAGCGTGAACCTGACCGTGGGTTTGGCAACACCACCAATGGGCTTGGTGCTGTTTGTGGCCAGCTCAGTGTCCGGCGAAAAAGTCGAGAAAATCGCACGCGCGATCCTGCCGTTTCTGGCGATCGAGATCGCGGTCATCTTCTTGATTACCTACGTACCTGCAATTTCCAT
The DNA here is from genome assembly GCA_042096155.1 of Dinoroseobacter sp. Taxonomy (GTDB): domain Bacteria; phylum Pseudomonadota; class Alphaproteobacteria; order Rhodobacterales; family Rhodobacteraceae; genus Dinoroseobacter. The sequence goes on along the minus strand of JBELMC010000013.1, from coordinate 24,723 downwards.
GACGGTCCCCTGCCTGACGGGCTTTGCGACCTGTAATTAACCAAGACCAACCCAAGGGAGGACGAATATGTTCAAGGGTTTAACAACAGCAGCGCTTACCGCTGCCATGCTGATGGGGGGTGCTGCCTCAGCATTCGCCGGTGGCCATGCGGAATTCACCATCCGTGCGACGGCCAACTCTAACGAAAACGACGAAGACTATGACGGTCTGGTCGTGTTCAAAAACTACGTGGAAAGCGCCTCGAACGGCAAAATCCAAGTGGAAATGTTCATTGGAACGCAACTGTGCTCGAACGGCGCAGAGTGTTTGCAAGGTGTGGCTGACGGCGCGATTGACGTCTATATCTCCACCTCGGGCGGTGCTTCGGGCATTTTCCCATTCGTGCAGGTGCTTGACCTGCCCTATCTGATGTCCGACGACCGGGTGGCAGAAGCTGCTTTGTCCAACGGCACTGGCTTCATGAACACCATGCAAGAAATGACCCTCGAAGCCTCAGACGGCGCGATCCGTCTGATGACTGTGGGCAACACCGGCGGCTGGCGCAACTTCGCCAACACGCAGCGCCGGGTGCAGAACCCGGGCGACATGGCTGGGCTGAAGATCCGGACTGTTGTGGCGGACCTGCCCCAAGAGCTGGTCCGGGCCCTGGGCGCATCCCCAACCCCGATCCCATGGCCTGAGCTGTTCACCTCGTTCCAGACCGGCGTGGTCGAAGGCTCCAAGAACGGCATCACCGATATCATGGGCATGAAGTTCCCAGATGCGGGCCTGCAATATGTCACGCTGGACGGTCACGCTTATATGGGCGCGCTGTGGTTCATGAACAACGCCGCATTTGAGGGTATGCCCGAAGATATGCGCCGTGTGGTTGTCGACGGCTTCTATCAGTTGCAGCAAGCGACGTTTGCGTCGCCCAAGCGCAAATCGATCCAAGCCTATGCGGATTTTGTCGCCGGCGGTGGCGATTTGTACGTGCCAACCCCAGACGAGAAAGCAGCCTTCAAAGCGGCAGCGGCGCCGGTTTTTGATTGGTTCAATGCCAATATCGAAGGGGGCTCGCAGATCTTCGATGCGTTGAATGCGACAGTTGCCGAGGTTGAGGCCGAAATCAATGCGGTTCGTGCGGCGGAAACGCAGTAAGGCGGCCACATAAAAATTAGAAGCGGGGCGTTCTTTGGAGCGCCCCGTTTTTTTTGATTGCGCTAAGGCCAACCCTGCCACCGGCCCCCAAGCGGCGCGGCCTCGCTGCCATGGACCGTGGCCGAATTCTGGAGCGGCACAAGAGCTTTGGAATTGATCCGAAAAGTATTAAAATTGATAAAATCACTAAGGTTTGAGGCCTTAGCGAAACGGATACATCCAGACTTTGTAATCCGCAACCAGGGTCAGTGCCTTCTCGATCTGGTCCTGGCTCATCTTCTTGACGACCTCTTCGAGGCTGATCGCAGCATCCGGATCGCCACCAATTGCAGACAACGTGTACCACATATAGGCGCGGACCAAATCCGGAGCGGGCATGCCGCGGCCCACTTCATAATACCAGCCGATGCCAGATTGCGCGCCCGGATGACCTTTGAGAGAGCTGCGCAAATACCATTCAAATGCGCGTTGGTCGTCTTTTTCGACCCCGAGCCCAAGCGCATACATCACGCCAATCAGTTCTTCGGCTTCAGCATTGCCCGAGCGCGCGGCAGGCCAGAGCGCTGCGCGGGCAGCTTCAAACTGACCGGCTTCCATTAAATCGCGCGCCTCTTCCAAATCAGCCATTGCAGGGCTTGCAAGCCCCAGAAAAACCGCCAAAATCACCCTATGAAGTGTTTTTTGCATTGTCTCGCCCTTGCTTTTGCCCTGCCCACTTGGGCGGCCGACCTTCCTGCGCCGCTTTTGCCCAGCGACTTTCTGTCCTTCGATCAAGACCAGGCAGAAATTGGGCAATTGCTGTTCTATGATAAGATCTTATCTGGCAATCGCAACATCTCGTGCGGCACATGTCATCATCATGACTTGGGCGGAACAGATCGGTTGAGCCTTGGGATTGGCGAAGGCGGTGTTGGGGTTGGACCGGAGCGCACGGCGGGCGTTGGCGATGACGCCATCCGCAAACGAATTCCGCGCAACGCCTTGGCCCTGTGGAATCTTGGACATCGCGATATCCACACGATGTTTCATGACGGCCGTCTTGAAATCGGGGCGCAATATGGCAACGGGTTCAACTCGCCGGCGCAAGAATGGCTGCCCCAGGGTTTGGACAATATTATTGCGGCACAAGCCGTGTTTCCCCTGACGGCTCAGTTTGAGATGGCAGGCAATCCGCGTGAAAATGAAATCGCCGGAGCCATCCACGACCGAATCGATGCAGCATGGCCAATCATCGCCAAACGGGTCCGCACGATCCCGGCGTATGGAAAGATGTTTATCGATGCCTTTGACGCCGTTGAGACACCCGAGCAAGTCACCATTGTACATATCGCCAATGCTCTCGGGGCCTTCATCGGTACCGAATGGGCCAATTATGACAGCCCCTTTGACCGCTATCTGGAAGGCGAGGATCAGGCGCTGAACACGGCACAAAAGCGTGGATTGGATCTGTTTTTTGGCCAAGCCAAATGCGCTGCGTGTCATGCAGGACCTTTGTTGACCGACCAAAAATTTCACGCATTGGCCTTGCCGCAGTTTGGCCCCGGGCGCACGCGTCAGTTTGATCCATTCGCACGCGATGTTGGCCGGATTGGCGAAAGCAACCGGGCCGAGGATGCTTATCGGTTCCGCACCCCGGCGCTGCGCAACGTCGCGCTGACTGGCCCTTATGGGCATAATGGTGCTTATGCGACGCTGGACGGCATCGTACGCCATCACTTTGATCCCTTGGGATCGCTTGACAATTGGGCGCGCACAGAAGCCAAGTTGCCCGAAATACCGTGGCTGGAGGCGATCGATTTCATCGTTCAATCTGACACATTGGAAAGGGCCCGCCATCGTCAGGCTCTCGACCTCACGCCCCAAACACGAAGCGCGCGCGACATTGCAGATTTGGTGGCGTTTTTAAACGCGCTGACCGGTGAAACCGCACAAACCCGCCCCTTGGGACGGCCAGAGACCGTACCAAGCGGCTTGCCGGTGGATTGACATTATTTGTCACACCATCAGCAACGCGGCTTGATCGGCATGAATGCGACCAGACCAGTTGGGCAGACGATTGGGCGGATGTTTTTCCTATCCCAACCCATTTGGGTCATGCTCGCCAAAAAGAGACAAAAAAGTTGGGGATCTTGTCAAAATCCGAAGCACAGAATTGGCAACGGGCGGACATGATCCCCCAAACGCGAGGCCTCAGATCCGAAACCTGATAGAAACCTGCAACGAGTCAGGCTCAAACCAAAAGGCCTTAATTCCATCCACCGGTCCGTTTACGGCGGTGTTTCGGCGCTGAAGGCACATGTTGGATCTGTCTTGGTATCCGTTACAGGTAATTTGAGCGGCTTAGCCCATATTTTGCCATTTTCTCGTTCAGGGTTCGACGCGGCAGACAAAGCTCTTCCATAACAGCGCTGATCGCGCCTTTATGGCGGCGCATGGTGTTGTCGATCAGCATACGCTCAAACGCCTCGACATATTCTTTCAAGGGTTTGCCCTCTGTCACGGTCGTCGGCGCGAGTTCGGTGGGCTCTGCGCTGAGCAACCCTGCGATCGTACCAGTGCCGCGACGGTTTTGCAGCACCGCGCGCTCGGCGATGTTGATCAATTGGCGCACATTTCCAGGCCAGGACGCTTGCAACAATTGGGCCGCTTCCTGCGCTGTAACCTCGGGAGGATTGCAACCATATTCTTCTGCGAATTGCTCAGCCATATGGGTGAAAAGCGTCAAAATATCTTCACCGCGCTGGCGCAACGGCGGCACGGTGATCCGCATTGCCGCCAGACGATAGTACAAATCGGGTCTGAGGCTATCTTCGGCGGTTTTGCCCGGTTCAGACGGATTGCATACCGCCAGTATATGGGTGTCGGCGCTGGCATCATTCAAATGGCTCAACAAGCGGGCCTGCAGCGTGACCGACAAGGCTTCGACATCCTCCAGACACAGCGTGCCCCCCCGGGCCTGCACGATCAATGGGCGCTCGGCCCCTTCATGGACCGGACCAAACAAACGCGCCGTCAGCTCAGGTTCGTCCATCGCCGCACAGCTTTGCACAACGAACTTTTTTCCCTGGCGCGGGCCCACCGCATGCAACGCATGGGCCACCAGCGTCTTGCCCGTACCGGTTTCACCATCAATCAAGACATGGCCATCGGCTTGGCCAAGATCGAGGATATCTTCGCGCAACCGTTCCATCATAGGGCTGCCACCGATCAGTTTGCGCATCAATACCGTGCCATCGGACAGCTCGCGCCGCAACGCCCGGTTGTCGAGCGTCAACCGTCGCGTTTCGGACGCGCGCCGGGCCAGATCGGTCATCCGGTCGGGATCAAACGGCTTTTCCATGAAATCATAGGCGCCGGTTTGCATCGCCGCGACCGCCATGGGCACATCACCATGACCTGTTATCATGATCACCGGCAGGCCGCTATCGATGCCCATCAGCCGCCGCAAAAACGTCATGCCATCCATTCCCGGCATCCGACAGTCAGACACAACGATACCGGGGTAGCCGGCTGAAATCACTTCCAACGCCTCTTCCGCGGAGGCAAAGGTTTCAGTCTCGAAGCCGGACAAAGCCAGCCATTGGCTGATTGACTGACGCATGTCTTGTTCGTCGTCGACAATCGCAATTTTCGTCGTTTGGGCCATCTGTCAGGCTCCTTGATTATTCCTTTTGTGCCCGCGTCCAAAAGATCAAACGCGCACCCGGCTATTGTGCGGCGGTGACGTCATTGGCCAATTGCGGCAGCCGCATTTCAAAAACCGCCCCGCCACCGCCCGCCTTTCGCGCCGTCAGGCGACCGCCGTGATCTGTTACAATGGTGGAGGAGATCGCCAACCCCAGCCCGACGCCTTCACCCGGGCGTTTGGTGGTGTAGAACGGCTCAAACAGCTGATCGAGTTGTTTTATCCCCTCGCCATTGTCACGCACCGAAAGGGTCACCGTATCGCCGATGCTGAGCAGCATTTCAATTTCTGGATGCCGGACCCCTTGGGTGGCATCCAACGCGTTGCGCAGCAAGTTGACAATCACCTGTTCCAGTCGGATCCGGTCGCCCAGGACCCAGACCGCCCCCTTCGGAACCGAACGTGCGATCTGCACCCGGCGGTGTTTCAATTGCGGCTCCATCATGGCCAAAGCCCCGGACATGGCATCGCGCAGATCCACAGGTTGGAATGCATCCTCGCCCTTTCGGGCATAGCTTTTCAGCTGTTTGGTAATGCTCCCCATCCGGTCAATCAAATCATCGATGCGACTGAACGAAGACGCAGATTCTTCGGTTCTCCCCCGTTGTAACAGCAATTTTGCCCCCGCCAGATAAGTCTTCATCGCTGCAAGCGGTTGATTGAGCTCGTGGCTGACGGCGGCCGACATCTCGCCGAGCGCGGCCAGTTTTTGGGATTGTGCGATGGTTTGCTCAGCCACGGCCAAGTTTCGCTCGGCCTCTTCGCGCTCGGCAATCTCACGCTGTAGCCGGTCATTCAAATCGCGCAACCCCTCGGATTCACGTTGAAAAAATACCGTTTCCTGCACGGCACGGCGGGTGATCAAATAAAAGCCCAATGCCAGTAAAATTGCAAATCCCATGATTTGCAGCGCAATCACCGCATTGACGCGCTCGCGCACCGACGCATAGGTTACAAAGCTGGTCATGCGCCAGCCGTGGTGGGGCACGCCTGCGTCCAGCCGCATCATCGCCTCGCCTTCGAGATATGTCCCCTCTCCGATCCGTGCCCAATCGCCAGTGGCCTGCAGAGCCCGCACAATAGCCGAGGGCGGCGATTGTGTCGCCAGCGCTGCTGCCACGGTCAGACCGCGCCATTGTGGCTCGGAAGACAAGATCACAGTGTCCTCGATGTCGGTGACAAGTATCGCATCAGACGTGCTGCGCCAGCGATTTTCCAGTTTGTGTAAATCCACCTCGACGGCAATGACACCAATGCCGCGCGCCACAGATTCGACCCGGCGCGCATACGTGAACCGGTAGCTGCCATCGTCCTGCCGACTGGTGGTAAACACTGTTCCCGGGGCCTGCAGCGCCTCAACATAAAGTGGATGCGCGCTGTAAGTCCCGCCCAGATCTGCCGGATCTGTCGCAGCAACAACTTGGCCATTGCCATCGAGAAGCAACAACGATGCTGCCCCGATCTCATCCCGCAGCGACATCAGACGTTGCGAGGTTGCGAGATAATCCCCTGAATTCAGCGCACCAATCATCGCCGGATCAAGGCTGAGCAACAACGGCACGGTGGAGTTGCGCTGCAGCTCAGAGACAATCGCGTTGGTATACAGGGTTTGACGCAGCTCGCCTTGCGTGCGCGCCCGCTCGGTAAAGCGCTCTGTCAGCAGGCTGTTGCTGATCCAGATAACACCACCGACAAGGGCCAACACCACAAGCAATCCCGCCCGAATGCCCCAATGGGCGCGCCAAATCGTGATGACCGGCGCGGTGACAAGACCAGAGGAGCGCTTTGCGTTCATGGCTTAACTCTAGGCGTTGGCAGTGCAACGCTCAAGCGTCACGATCGATGCCGGGCGTCACCTTCCGGTGACATGATCATGCTGCCGCAAAATTTTCCATCAGCGAGGAAAACAAAACCGCACCATCCGTCCCACCCAAAGACGGGTCCACGACCCGCTCTGGATGCGGCATCAACCCCAGAACCCGGCGATTTTCTGATAGAATGCCAGCTATATCGCGGTCTGCCCCATTGGGAGTCTCGACATAGCGAAGAGCCACGCGGCCTTCATCCTCTAACCGATCCAAAGTGATTGGATCGGCGGTGTAATTGCCATCGTGATGGGCGACAGGATAAGTTACGACCGCGCCGGGCTTGTAGCCTGACAAAAACGCGGCATCCGTTGTCTCGACTGTCATTTTGACTGGCTTGCAGATAAATTTGAGGTTGGCATTGCGCATCAAGATGCCGGGCAACAACCCAGCTTCGGTCAGCACCTGAAACCCATTGCAAATCCCCAGCACGAAACCGCCGCGCCGCGCATGGGCGCTCACAGCTGCCATGATCGGTGCTTGGGCCGCGATTGCACCGCAGCGCAGATAATCGCCAAAGGAGAACCCACCAGGAATACCGACAATGTCGATCCCCTGTGGCAATACATTGTCTTTGTGCCACACCCGCGTTACGTCGAAGTCGGCCGATTGGAACGCCACCGCCAGATCGCGATCGCAGTTTGAGCCAGGAAACGTCACAACCGCCGCTCGCATCAGGTCAGCTCCACCCGGTAGCTTTCGATCACAGTGTTCGCCAGCAGCTTTTCACACATCGCGCGCACCGTGGCCTCGGTGGTGCCTTCAGCCAAATCAAGCTCGATCACCTTGCCCTGACGGACACCGTCAACACCGTCAAACCCAAGTGCTGCAAGCGCATGGCGTACGGCCTCGCCTTGTGGATCCAACACGCCCTCTTTCAACATCACGGTCACAGTCGCGCGCATCTCTGGTTCCTTCGCTTTGCTAAAATATTTCTGTCAGACGGCTCAGTTTATCAATTTCGGTTTGGTCATTTGCGTGGCATTGGTCGACAAAACGCCGAGCCTTTTGGCCACTTCGGTATAAGCATCGGCCAAATTGCCCAAATCACGGCGGAACACATCCTTGTCCAGCTTACGGCCCGTTTCAATGTCCCACAAACGGCACGAGTCCGGGCTGATCTCATCGGCGATGATAAGACGTTGAAAGTCATTTTCCCAAAGTCGCCCGATCTCGATCTTGAAATCCACCAGCGTGATGCCAACCCCGTACATCAGACCCGACATATAATCGTTCACCCGGATCGCGAGGCTGACCATATCATCCAGATCTTGATGTGACGCCCAGTTGAACGCGAGGATTTGGTCCTCAGAGACGATCGGATCACCCAACGCATCGTCTTTGTAGTAAAATTCGATGATCGGACGTGGCAGCTTTGTGCCCTCTTCGATGCCCAGCCGCTTCGACATCGACCCGGCCGCGATGTTGCGTACAACAACTTCCAAGGGGATGATTTCAACGGCGCGGATCAATTGCTCGCGCATGTTCAGCCGTTTGATGAAATGGGTCGGCACCCCAATCGCCGCCAGACCCGTCATAAAATACTCTGACAGACGGTTGTTCAACACGCCCTTGCCATCGATTAGGTCTTTCTTCTCCGCATTGAAGGCTGTGGCGTCATCTTTGAAATACTGCACCATCGTGCCAGCCTCAGGGCCTTCGTAAAGAATTTTAGCCTTGCCTTCATATACAAGTTTGCGACGCGCCATGGGGGCCTCCGGCACCTAGAGAAAGCAGACCGCCGCCAAAGCGCCTGCAGATATGATCCGCGCTATAGGCCAAGCCCATCTGTGCCGCAAGCACTGCTGCGCAGACCCCTTGCGATCTTGCGCAGCGCACACCATATCAAAGGCAGACAACTTCTTGAATGGAGCCCCAAATGTCCAGTTTTGACGACCGAGAAAACGCTTTTGAAGCAAAATTCGCACATGACGCTGACATGCAGTTCAAGGCCAGCGCGCGACGCAATAAGCTGTTGGGTTTATGGGCTTCCGCGTTGTTGGGCAAATCAGCGGACGAGGCCGAAGCCTATGCGCGCGACGTCATCAAGGCCGACTTTGAGGAGGCCGGTGACGACGATGTCCTGCGCAAAGTGGCCGGTGATCTGGGCGACAAGGCCGACGCTGCGACAATCCGCGCCAAAATGACCGAGCTTATGGCAGAGGCCAAAGCGCAGATCATGTCCGAAAGCTGACATCAAGGTCGTGTCCTCACCCGCGAACTGATCATATGTCACCAGGGAATTTGCCAACAACTTGAGATGTTAACCCACCCTCAAACGCAAGGCTTTAAACTCAACGCCTTGAGGTAACTGGGGTCGCAATCATCATGGGCAAACACAAGGCAACGCCCCGCCGGGCGAGGTTCGGGCGGCGCCGTCGGCTGCGTCAGCTTTGTGCGGTCATTTTGGTCACGTCGACGATCTGGCTTTTGAGCGAGCGGGCACGCGGGCTGGATTTTGGCGCGATATGGCTGGGTGTTCAGAACATTGCGTTGGGCGACTGGTCTGCAGCAATCGTGCTGACGGGTATCAGCTTTTGGGCTGTGGGACGATACGATGCGATCGTTCACAAGATGCTTGGCTCCAGCCTGAGCGCAAAGGAGGCCCGGTGGGGCGGCCGCGTCGCGATTGCGATTGGCCAGACAGTTGGATTTGGCCTGATCACCGGCGCATTTTTGCGATGGCAATGGGGGCGCGGAAAGGTCTCGGCGGTGCGATCGGCCAAGGTCACGGCATTGGTCGGGCTGTGCTTTCTAGGCTGCGGTGGGATATGGACCTTGCTTTTTTTACCGCTGACATCACTTCCCTTTGCCATGCTCGGTCCTGTTGCAGCCCTTGGCTTGGGGGCCGCGTTATGCTGGGCGTCAATACGGGGTTCGGCCCATCGCCCTGGCCCATATCCAAAACAGTGGCCGGATTTACAACGCGACCGCGCGCCGAACCGGGCGCCAAAACGCGGGTTAAAACACTGGCTAAAACATCGGCCAGAGCGGAATCCGGGGCCAGGGCCAGGCCCAAACCAGCGCGCAGGCTTTGGCGTACCACCGATTGTGACACTGATCCGCTTGATGGGTCTGACGGCCGTCGATCTGGGCGGTGCCGCCTTGGCCTTTTGGGTGCTGCTTCCCAACCCGGATCTGGTGTCACCCGCAACACTTTTTGTGGTGTATGCGGTGGCTTTGTTTGTGGCATTGCTCAGCAATTCACCAGGGGGGATTGGACCGTTCGACGTCGCCTTGCTGGTCCTGCTGCTAATGGTGCCAGACGTTGAAATTTTAGCGACCTGCATTGCCTTTCGCATTGTCTATTTTGCCTTGCCCGCCAGCCTTGCGAGCGGCGCGCTGTTGGTCCATCTTCTACGTGAACCCAATCTGGCACAGAGCAGCTGGCCTGAGCCAAAAGACCGCATTATTGACCTGTCTGCGGCGCGCAATGCCGAATTGAGATTGGCCGAAGATCCTGGCAAATATATCGCCTCTTTTGGATCAACAACGATGGCATGCGCGGCGTTGTCACAATGCAATGTCGCATTATTCGACCCACAAGGTCCCGTCGCCCCGGGTTTGCGCGGACTGAGTGCCCAAGCGCGCGCAGCAGATAAATTCGCAGCCCTTTACAAATGCACGGCCAGACCCGCTGTTGTGGCGCGTGCTTTGGGATGGGCGACCTTGCGCATCGCAGAAGATGCCATCATCGATCCGCAACGTTTTGATCCCGCGCGGCCCGCTTGTCGTCAATTGCGCCGAAAACTGCGCAAAGCAAGCGCCGCGGGCATCCGCATCACCTATGTCACCGGCGCCCTGCCCCAAGAGCAAATTGCAGATGTCGATGCCGCCTGGACGGCCCGCCATGGCCGGGCACGTGGGTTTTCGATGTCGCGTCCCGGCCATGCCGATTTGACCGCACAACAGGTATTTGCAATCTGGCAGGGTCGCCGCTTGGTCGGCTATTGCAGTTTTCATCAAACGAAAACGGCTTGGGCCCTCGATTTGATGCCTCAACATCCTGATGCGCCGGATGGCGCGATGCACATGGCAATCACCAAAGCATTGGCGGTGGCAAAGTCCCATGGGATCGCCCGGGTATCGCTGACCGCAGTGCCGACCCGCATTGCCTTATCCCATCGGCTTGGGGCGCGGGCGTTGCAAATATTTGCGGCAAAGCTCGACAATCCCGGTTTGCGTCAGTTCAAGGCCAGCTTTGACCCCAAATGGGAACCCCTGTATTTGGCAGCACCGACGCCTTTGGCCCTTTGTGTGGCGGGTTTGGAGCTCTGTTACGTCGTTGCCAACCCACCGCCGCAGAACCACAACAACCGATTGAGCGAAATTCATGATCTTCATGACGATTATGCGTTTGCGTCATAATCTCGTATCTGGCAAAACACAATCTTCGCTGATCGCAAACACGTGTCCGCGACCCTTCACCAATCTGAGGCCCCAATGACGAATGCCCTGACCACTCTGCTTGAAACACGTGATTGGTTGCTGGCCGATGGCGCAACTGGAACCAATTTGTTCAATATGGGCTTGCAGTCAGGCGATGCCCCTGAACTTTGGAATGTGGATCATCCTGACCGTATCCGCGCGCTCTACCGAGGGGCTGTGGAGGCGGGATCGGATCTGTTTTTGACCAATACCTTCGGCGGCACCGCCTCGCGGCTAAAATTACACGGTGCTCAATCGCGGGTCCATGAGCTGTCACGCGTCGGCGCCGAACTCGGACGTGAGGTTGCAGACGCCGCCGGACGCCCGGTGATTGTCGCAGGCTCTGTCGGGCCAACAGGTGAGATCATGGCGCCCATGGGCCCATTGACCCACGCGCTCGCCGTTGAGATGTTCCACGAGCAGGCCGACGGGCTGAAGGCAGGTGGCGCCGATGTGCTTTGGGTTGAAACGATCAGCGCACCGGAGGAATACAAAGCAGCCGCAGAGGCGGCCAAGCTCGCCGATATGCCTTGGTGTGGCACAATGAGCTTTGACACCGCCGGACGCACGATGATGGGGCTGACCTCGGCCGCATTGGCCACAATGGTCGGGACAATGTCGAACAGCCCACTGGCGTTTGGCGCCAATTGCGGGGTAGGGGCTTCGGACCTATTGCGTACGGTGCTGGGCTTCGCGGCCTCGGGCGCGTCCCGTCCAATTATCGCCAAAGGCAATGCCGGTATCCCAAAATATGTCGATGGCCATATCCATTATGACGGCACGCCTGAACTTATGGCGGAATATGCGGTGATGGCAAAAGCTTGCGGCGCGACCGTCATTGGGGGCTGCTGTGGCACAATGCCCGAACACTTGCGCGCCATGCGGACCGCTTTGGAGACCGATACCGGGCGGTCCCGGCCAACATTGGACGAGATCGCCGCAGCGCTTGGTGGATTTTCGTCAGCGGTTGATGGGACAGAAGGGGGCGGCCCAATCTCAGCCAAACGCGCAAATCGGCGCAAAAAAGCACCTGCTGCGTAACGTCGCGGTTTGCCCAATCGGTGTCGCAAATTGCCACGCAGACATGCGGCAAAGCGCGCACAAGGATTCGCAAGCGATTGAAAATGGCCCCTCTCAGGCCCCAAAGGGATTGCGCCCATGTCTGATCAAGATGACGATATCATCCTCTCCGAACTGCCGGACGATGAACTTGTCCAACAGATGTTTGACGACCTCTATGATGGCTTGAAAGAAGAGATCGAAGACGCGGTCAATATCTTGCTGGAACGCGAGTGGGCGCCCTACCGCATTCTGACCGAAGCCCTTGTCGGTGGCATGACCATTGTGGGGAACGACTTCCGCGATGGTATCTTGTTTGTGCCAGAGGTTTTGTTGGCCGCAAATGCGATGAAGGCCGGGATGGCGATCTTGAAGCCGCTCTTGGCGGAAACGGGGGCGCCTCGGGTCGGCAAAATGGTGATTGGCACTGTAAAGGGCGATATTCACGATATCGGCAAGAATCTGGTCTCGATGATGATGGAGGGCGCGGGCTTTGAAGTCGTCGATCTGGGGATCAACAATGCCGTCGAAAGCTACCTCGAGGCGCTCGACACTGAAGAGCCGGATATTTTGGGCATGTCGGCGCTGCTGACCACGACGATGCCTTATATGAAGGTTGTTATTGATACGTTGGTCGAAAAGGGTATTCGCGACGATTATACGGTTTTGGTCGGCGGCGCCCCGTTGAATGAAGAATTTGGCAAAGCGATTGGCGCAGATGCCTATTGTCGCGACGCCGCAGTTGCGGTCGAAACTGCCAAGAACTTCATGGCCCGCAAGCACAATCAAATGACTGCAAAGGCGTGACCTTCAGATCCGGTTGCAAAGTGGATTTCGAAACAGGTTTCCGGCATCCGGATGCCCCCTGACCCGACCCATGCGCCTATCAAGATACCGGGGGATCCGCCTATTGCCGGGGCCAAAGCATAACACAATGGATGATGCACAGCTAACAACACAAGGACTGGTCGCAAACGGGAAAGGTCGCGTGTTGCTTTTGGCCTGTGGCGCCCTTGCTCGTGAGATCTTGGCCCTGAAAGCGCAAGGTGGCTGGGATCATTTGGACCTGCAATGTTTGCCAGCAATTTTGCACAACACGCCAGAGCGGATCCCAGATGCCGTGGAAAAGGCCGTGATCGCCATGCGCGACGAATACGACACTGTGTTTGTGGTTTATGCCGATTGCGGCACCGGCGGGCTTTTGCAAGCACGGTGCGACGCACTGGGGGTTGAAATGATCCAGGGCCCTCACTGCTATAGCTTTTTCGAAGGCAACGCCGCGTTTGCAGAGAAAGGGGAAATGACCGCCTTTTATCTGACCGACTTTCTGGTCCGCCAATTCGATGCTTTCGTGACCAAGCCGCTGGGCCTGGACCGGCACCCCCAATTGCGCGACACTTATTTTGGTGGCTATGAAAAACTGATCTATCAGGCCCAAACCGACGATCCCGAATTGAGCGCCAAGGCAGAAGACTGCGCCGCCCAATTGGGCTTGCGCTACGAGCGACGTTTTACCGGCTATGGCGATCTTGCCGCTCGATTGGCGCAAGTGGCAGGTTAAGTCTCAGCAGCAGCGGTTTCTCTGATCCGTTGGACCATCGCCCGCAATCCGTTGGACCGTTGCGCCGATAAATGATCGTTGAGCCCGAGGCGTGACAGCTCTACGACGGCATCTGTCGAAAGCACCTCACGAACCGTCAAACCACTGTAAAGATTTATCAATACAGAGATCAATCCGCGCACGATCATCGCATCACTGCTGCCCCGAAACGTGAATATCGCCTCTGGGCCCTGTCCTTCGATCTTTGGGACCAACCACACCTGGCTGGCACAGCCGTCAACCTTCGTCGCAGGCACTTGCAGCGCCTCTTCCAGGTCAGGCATGGCCTTGCCCATATCGATCACATGACGATAACGATCTTCCCAATCGTCGAGAAATTCAAAGGTTTCGGCCAGATCTTCGAACGCTTCTTGTGCCATTTTGGTCCCCTTTGTGGTGCTACGGTCTCGTAGGCCTTTGACCCCGAGGGGTCCAGTGCCACTTGGTCTTTTCAAACGTGACATTCTACGATAGCCAAGTGACACTCCAGCAGCAGAGGATGCGGCCGATGAAAATTCTTGTGGCAACAGGATTGATCGCAACAGTCTTCATGGCCGGATGCGGCGCGCAGCTGAACCCCATGAGCTGGTTTGGCAATGATGAAGAAACCATTGCCGAAGCGCCAAAAGAATTCTTCCAAGACAGCCGTCCCTTGATCCAAGAGGTCACGCAACTGCGCATTGAGCGGATCACAGCGGGTGCGATTGTCAGAGCAACCGGGGTGTCCACAACTCAGGGCTATTGGGACGCCGAATTGGTGCCGACCAACCTGGGTGAGCTCACGGACGGGGAGCTGATCTTCGAATTCCGCCTAAGACCACCGCTCAGTCCGATTGAGGCCGGTCCGCCGCGCGCACGCAATATCGTGGTCGCAATCGATCTGAGCCAAGTGGAGCTGAGAGATGTGCGCCGCATAACGGTTATCGGTGCGGGCAATCGGCGCAGCGTACAGCGCTAGGGCGGCAGCATCGACCCTGACTGGTCCGCACAGGCACCTCGTTACCCTGTTCTGCACGTAGGCTTAAAAAATATGCGGCTAAGGGTCGGTTTTGCCGCAGCACCACAACATCAGCATGACAGGCGAGCCCTTGGTCGATTTATCTTTGTAGCACGATACTTTAATCGACATCACCACCCCGATCGATCAAAAACGTGACGGCCAGAGCGTCGGGGTGCAGGCGCCATCAGGTTCCTCGGACAAAAAAACCCGCCCTTCATCAAGAGCGGGTTCAAATCTGAAGAACTGATTTTCAGTTAAAAAATCACGCCGATCACATGCGCGAGGCAACATTTTCCCAATCGACCAGATTGTCCAGGAAGTTTGACAAATAAGCAGGGCGCTTGTTGCGAAAATCAATATAATACGAATGCTCCCAAACGTCGCATCCCAGAAGAGCTGTCTGACCAAAGCATAATGGGTTCACGCCATTTTCGGTCTTGGTCACAGCCAAGCCACCATCAGCAGTCTTGACCAGCCACGCCCAACCGGAGCCAAACTGACCTGCCCCCGCCGCCGAAAACGCCGCTTTGAAATCTGCCACCGAACCAAAGCTGTCAATGATCGCGTTTTCCAACTCAGACGGCATCGACGTCTTGTTCGGACCCATCATCTTCCAGAACTCATTGTGGTTCCACAACTGACTGATGTTATTGAATATTCCGTTTTGCGCCACAGCAGTCGCATCATAGGTGCCGGTTATAATCTCTTCAAGCGATTTGCCGTCCCATTCCGTACCTGCAATCAACTTGTTGCCATTGTCGACATAAGCTTTGTGATGCAAATCATGATGGTATTCGAGGGTTTCCGCGCTCATACCATGAGCGGCCAAGGCGTCGTGTGCATAAGGAAGATCAGAAAGTTCAAAAGCCATGAAAGGGCCCCTTTGTTCGCAAGGTTACGTCATTGCGATGTATAAGAGCCCTTGCCCCCAGAAGGTCAAGGCGTGCCAGCGTGAAATACCACATTGTGGTATCGTTTCAGCGCACCGTTTGACAGGCTGGTGGACATACGCTTAGACGTGCGGATATCTTACCGCGCCCGCAAGCGCCGCACCCATGGCATGGATGCGGCGGATGGAACAGCTTTAAGCGCCAATGCAATACCCACCGGCCTTTACGGACGCCCCGCCATCAACCTGCGCAAACATCGAAGCTTGCTGGGTCCCTTTGATATAAACGAGCTGCATCGTCACCGCGTGATCGCCAGACTTATCGCGACGTGCGACCGGCCCGAAAGCGAGCTTGATGAACCGTTTGCCATCGGTCTGAACTGCACCGCGCAAAGTGGTTCCATTTGCAGTCATCGTGGCCGCTTGACTGGCTTCATTGATAGTGAAGCGCGCAGAGTTTGGCATCACACTCGTCTGTCCGCTCAGGGTGCAGTCAAGCTCCATCGCAGCAGCTGCAGTCCCCGTAAGGGCCAGAAAAGCGGTGGTAAAGGCGATCGATGAAAAACGCATGTGGAGTCTCCGTAAAAATGCGGCACAGCGCGATGGGGCCCAAGACTCCGACTGACTCTTGGGATAGGCCGACAACTGTGCAGAAATATGTTGGTCATGAACCGCTAACACTTCCTGTGTCGGCGTCTCAACGAAAAGGTGACGTTAGTGTTAAAGTCCAATGCAGTGCTGCGCCAAGACGTTAACCAAACGGTCGAAGGAACGTCAGGGACTTACGAAATAGCCCTGGGGCAAATTGCGTCTGAATTAAGTTATTGTAACCTTAATGGCATGAAAAAAATATGATTTTGGCGGTCAAAAATGCTGAACAATACTCCCCGCGCGCGCTGATTTTGTTAGGATATCATTTAAATACTGGGCCACGGAACGAAAGCAAATGACACGAAAACTGTCGACTGATTCCATCCAGAATGCAGCGGCCACCTGCGCCATTCGAGTGCGGCGGAGTTCGCCGGTTTGAAAGGCCACCGGGGCAAGATCGACCGGCGCCAGCTTGGCAAGCACCTCTCGTGCAAAGGAACCTTCGACCGCAAACATCGCCCGTGCGTCGGACACATTGACCACCAACGCAAACTGGGTCTGAAGAGCGGATGACAAGGCTGCAACCAAGCTGTCTGCCTGCTCATATGGGCATAGAATCAACAGCTCGTCCGGCGACATCCAGCCGATGCTGATTGCGTCACTGTGGATGATTTGGCGCTGGGTCGGGGGCGCCATGCCAACGGTCTCGGTCACAATTGCCGCAAACGCCGGATCAGCGAAATCACCACGCAGCGTGACCATACCGGATGACGGCAAAACCGTGACAGTGGCAAGCTCGGTTTCCATGATCTGTGCTGACTCAGACATCCTGTTTTACCCCTTGTTTGTCGTAAAAAACTGGATCGACAATGCGCGCTTGTATGCGCCCTCCAGCCAGGGTCGGGAAATCCAGTGTTTCGCCCATCCGGTCAGGGCCATTGCGCACCAGACCCATGGCAATGCCACGATCCAAAGTCGGGGAGAAATAGCTCGAGGTCACCCGGCCTTGTGTCTGCGCTTGACCATTGCCATTGACACCGGCGCTGATCGCCAGCGCCCCATCGGGCAGAACCTCCGTTGGCACAAGCGTCTCCAGGCCAACCAGTTTCCATCTCGATGGATCCGTCAAAGCGTCGCGTTGCTGCGCACGTTTTCCAATAAAGTCGCGTTTTTTACTCGAGATCGCCCAATCAAGCCCCAGATCTTGCGGAATGACCGTGCCATCTGTTTCGTCACCGATCATGATAAAGCCCTTCTCGGCGCGCATGATGTGCAAAGCTTCAGTCCCGTAAGCCATCGCGCCAAATTCTGCGCCAGCATCGTGAAGCGCCGTCCAAAGTGCGCTTCCCTGGCTGGCAGGCACGGCGATTTCATAGCTCAACTCACCGGAAAAGCTGATCCGAAAGACCCGCGCAGGGATATCCGAAATTTCACCTTCAACCCAATCCATGAATCCCAGTGTCTCTTTCGAAAAATCCATTCCCCCAAGTTTTTCAAGAACTTTTCGCGCGTTTGGACCCACAACCGCAATCTGAGCGTATTGCTCGGTCAGATTGGCCACATGAACCTTAAGCTCCCACCATTCGGTCTGAAGCCATTCTTCCATATGCCCATGAATGCTGTCCGCCCCGCCTGACGTGGTGTGGCACAGCCAGGTGTCGTCATCGATCCGTGCGACCACACCATCATCGATCAGAAAACCGTTTTCCGAGCACATCAGGCCATAGCGGCACCGTCCAATTTTCAATGTGCTCATCATATTGGTGTATATCAGATCGAGAAACTGACCTGCATCAGGACCTTTGACCAGCAACTTGCCCAGCGTCGAAGCGTCCAGCAAACCCACAGCTTGTCGGGTGTTTCTGACCTCACGCGCCACGGCCTCTTGGTGGGTTTCGCCTGGGCATGGATAACAATAGGGCCGCCGCCACTGACCAACTGGTTCCCAATAGGCGCCGTGCGCGTCATGCCAGGCATGCATCGGTGTTTGACGGATCGGTTGAAACACATCGCCACTGGCTTCGCCCGCAATCGAGCCCAGCGAAATCGGTGTGTAAGGCGGCCGGAAGGTGGTGGTGCCAACGGCTGGAATATCCTCGCCCAGACTTTGCGATAATATCGCAAGGCCATTGATATTGCTAAGCTTACCCTGATCTGTCGCCATCCCTAACGTGGTATAGCGTTTGGTATGTTCGACGCTTTCATATCCCTCTTGTGCAGCCAATTGAACATCCGACACTTTCACATCGTTCTGATAATCCAACCACATTTTTGAACGACGCTCTATATTCGCGCCTTGTGGCATGACCCAAACCGGCAGGATTTGCGCCTCGGATACGGCGTCTGCTTTGGGCAACTTCGTTGCCGGTTGCTTGACTTTGGCCGCTTTCACAACGGCCTTGGCGGCCTTATGCGCATCTTTCAGAACTTGGTCGAGGGTCAACGCGCCATTTGCACTGCCCGCGACCTTTTGATTTTGCTGTCCACGCGCATCGATCGGCGCCCGCGCCTCATCAGGGCGGAACATTGCCTGATCGCTGTCCCAATGCAGCTTGCCCCCGGTATGCGACCAGAAATGCACAATCGGAGACCAGCCGCCAGACATGGCGACCGCTTCACAGGCGATCTCTTCCACTGCGGCGCCTTCACCTGCTTGTGCGCAAAGCGAAACACCCGTGACACGTTTTCCACCATGCACCTGCGCGATCGCAGAGACTTGCGCAATCCGGATTCCCAAGGCTTTGGCTTGACGGGGAAGTTCGCCAACAAGCTCAGCACGGGCATCGACGATGATCGGCACGCAAAGCCCAGCCTGATGCAATGTGATTGCGGTCCGATATGCATCATCATTGTTGGTGACAACAACCGTCCGATCCCCGGCGGAGACACCAAAATTCACCACATAATCGCGCAACGCACTGGCCAGCATCACGCCGGGGATATCGTTGCCTGCAAAACTCATCGGACGCTCAATCGCCCCCGCCGCGGACAAGATCTGCCCCGCACGGATTTTCCAAAGACGATGACGCGGTGCGCCAGCGGCCGGATCATGATCGGATAACCGTTCATAGCCAATCATATATCCATGATCATATACCCCTGCAGCCATACAGCGCAGCCGCAAGGATACATTTTTCATATTTTCAAGAGCTTGAACCGTGGTGTTCACCCAATCTTGTACAGAGCGTCCATCAATCAAGCCGCCATCGACGGGGCCGCGACCGCCCCATGTGGCTGTTTGCTCCATCACGATCACACGCAAACCGGCCTCTCCAGCGACCCGTGCCGCCTGCAAGCCTGCAACCCCACCGCCGACAATAACCAGATCTGCAAAGGCGTAGAAATGCTCATAGCGATCTGGGTCGCGGGCTTTGGGTGCCGGACCAAGACCTGCGGATTGTCGTATGATCGGCTCGAACACATGCTTCCAAAAGGGGCGCGGGTGAATGAACGTTTTGTAATAAAATCCAGCGGGCAAAAAATGCGCCAACCTGCTGTTTAGCGCACCAATATCAAATTCCAGCGAGGGCCAGTGATTTTGCGACTTCGCAGTCAGACCATGAAAAAGCTCGGTCGTGGTTGCGCGCGCATTGGGTTCCATCCGGTCCCCCTTGCCCAGCGCAACCAATGCATTGGGTTCTTCCGCACCTGAGGCGACAATCCCGCGGGGTCGATGATACTTGAACGACCGCCCCACCAACATTTGATCATTTGCCAGCAACGCCGAGGCAAGCGTATCCCCCCGGTGGCCCCAAAGACGCTTGCCGTTGAATTTGAACTCAACGCGGGTCGAACGGTCGATCAACCGACCGCCCTGTGCCAGACGGGTGCTCATACTGGCCCCTCCCAATCGGGACGTTTTTTCTTTATTTTTGTAACCAGTGCTTTTGGAGGCTGAGTTGTTTGTGCCGAGTAGGTGCCAAAGACCTCGAGCGTCACCGTACAGCGCGCCGCATTAAACCATTTCCCGCAGCCATTCGCATGGCGCCAACGTTCAAAATGCACACCACGCGGATTTTTGCGGCGAAACAAATAGGCGTCGAAATCATCATCACTTGACCCAGGACCGACGCGCTCAACATGGGCCTCACCACCGGGCGAAAGTTCAGTTTCATCTGCCAGCAAACCGCAATTTGGACATTCAAGGATCAGCATGAACGTGGCTCCGTAGGACTGTAAAAAAAATTCGGCGACTTTTGGCTGATGGCCTTGTTGCAACATGCCTCATTGTGATCAACGACCCGAGGCCCTTTGCGGCGGACATCTTTGGCTTGCCCCGTGACCGTGCGCATAGACGCTATGAGAGATATCATCATCAATGCGCCACCCCCGCCGCAACACTTTCGTCGATGAACCGACCTTGGGTGAAACGGTCGAGGCCAAACTCGGCCGTCAGCGGACCCGGCTCGCCTTTGGCAATCAACTCCGCCATGCCCCAACCTGAACCGGGGATCGCTTTGAACCCGCCCGTACCCCACCCGCAGTTGATAAAGCAGTTGCCCAGGGGGGTTTTTGACAGGATCGGCGAACGATCTCCGGTGACGTCGACAATGCCACCCCATTGGCGCAGCATTTTCAGACGACTGATCATGGGAAAAGTCTCGATCAGCGCGCGGACAGTTTCTTCGATATGGTGAAAGCTGCCGCGCTGGGTGTAGTTGTTGAACCCGTCCGTACCGCCGCCGATCACCATTTCGCCCTTGTCAGACTGGCTCATATACCCATGGACCGTATTGGCCATAATCACGACGTCCATACAGGGCTTGATCGGTTCGGACACCAAGGCTTGCAGCGCAACAGATTCGACCGGCAGCCGGAATCCAGCCATATCGGCGAAAACGCCCGAATGGCCCGCGACAACGGCGCCGATTTTGGTACAGGTGATATCGCCACGCGTGGTTGAAACGCCCGTCACCTGACCGCCGGATTGATGCACCGCGGTAACTTCGGTTTTTTGTAGGATATCCATACCCATATCCGAGCACGCCCGCGCATAACCCCAAGCAACTGCATCATGACGTGCGGTCCCGCCACGATCTTGCCAAAGGGCACCAAGTACTGGGTAGCGGGGACCGTCGATATGAATGATCGGGCACAGTTCTTTGACCCGCTGGGGGCCAATGAATTCGGTCTTCACCCCTTGCAGCGCATTGGCATAGGCCGTGCGTTGATATCCGCGGATCTCGTGTTGGGTTTGGGCCAGCATCATCACGCCGCGCGGCGAAAACATGATGTTGTAATTCAAATCCTGACTGAGTGTCTCATAAAGGCTGCGCGCTTTTTCGTAAATCGCGGCCGATGGATCCTGAAGATAATTCGACCGGATGATTGTTGTATTTCGTCCGGTATTGCCGCCGCCCAGCCACCCTTTCTCGAGGATGGCAACATTGGTAATGCCAAAATTCTTGCCCAGATAATATGCTGTCGCAAGACCATGGCCCCCTGCCCCGACGATGATCACATCGTAATGGCCTTTGGGGTCAGGCGAACGCCAGGCGCGCTCCCATCCGCTGTGATAGCGGACAGCTTCACGGGCAATGGCAAAGGCGGAATAGCGGCGCATGGACGTCTCCGGTGGGTCGATCTTTAAATATGTGCGGTGTGCCTTTTTGTGCAAAATGGACCACAGCCAAACCCGCCGCAATGGGGGAAAAAACGACATTGCGCCGATTGTGTCCGACAAAACGGGCAATATGGGGGACATTTGCGCGCGATCACAGGCTTGTGGGCTTCCCCCTCCGGCCGCAGCGGCTTAACTAACGAGAGATGGGTTTGGCGTGAAGGGGAATCGCGCGTGGTTTTTTGGAGCATCGCAATCGCGCTGAGCATTGCTGTTCTGGCGACAGTTTTGATGACGATGGTGCGCGCGCGTCCCACGGCGGCTTCGGCCGCCGAATTTGATCTTAGGGTCTACCGAGACCAGCTGCGCGAAGTCGAAAAAGACATTGCTCGCGGGCTAGTCAACGCCGAAGACGCCGAACGGATCCGCACCGAAATCTCGCGACGGATCCTGGAGGCCGACAAAATCAGCCAAGGCCTGAGCGTCACGGATCAAGCACCAATGCCTTTGACATTTTCGGCTTTTGCCTTTTGCACGGTCCTCGTGATCGGTGGTGGCGCGTGGATGTATGCTTCTCTTGGGGCGCCAGGATACCCTGATTTGCCGCTGGCGACACGTATCGACGCCGCCGAACGGGCGCGCGAAATCCGTCCTGGTCAGGGTGTGGCCGAGGCGGAGGCCACCTTGCGCAATCCTCCGCCCCCCGAAGATGCATATGCACCCGATTATCTTGCACTGGTCAACCGATTGCGTGAGGCTGTCCAGACGCGGCCCGATGATCTGCGCGGTCATGAGCTTTTGGCCCGCCAAGAGGCCGGGATGGGACGCTTTGCAGAAGCTTGGAAGGCCAAAGCGCGGAGCATAGAGCTGAGAGGCCCAGACGACGCCAGCGTTCAGGATTTCGTGGATCTCGTCGATATGATGGTCTTGGCCGCCGGCGGCTATGTGTCGCCCGAGGCCGAGGTCGTCTTGGGGCAAGTTCTGGCCCGCGACCCAAGCCACGGGATCGCGCGCTATTACACAGGCTTGATGATGGGCCAGACCGGCCGCCCGGATGTGGCCTTTAATATCTGGGCCAAGTTGTTGGCAGAGGGGCCTGCAGATGCGCTATGGCAAGACCCGGTGCGCGCCCAGATCGACCATATGGCAATGCGCGCGGGCGTGGACTATGTTGCCCCGGTGCGGACCGGACCCGTTCAGCCCGGGCCAAGCGCTTCGGATATCGAAGCCGCAGCCGAGATGAGCGCTGATGATCGGATGTCGATGATTGAAGGTATGGTTTCGGGCTTGGCAGAGCGATTGGCCCAAGACGGGGGGCCCCCAGAAGACTGGGCGCGCCTGATCCGGGCCTATGGCGTGCTTGGCCAACGGCAGGCCGCCGCCGCAATCTGGGCCGAAGCCCAAGATGTGTTTCCCGATGACATAAACCGAGTGGTCATCCTGCAAGCAGCGCGCGACGCTGGCGTGGCCCAGTAACGTGGCAGTTGTCGCCGATATAGAAACGCTTCACGCACAATTGCCAAAAATGCGCCCTGTGATGGGGCTGGACTTGGGCACCATCACCATCGGCGTCGCGATCAGTGACCTATTGTGGACCGTAGCCACCCCCGTCGAGACTATAAAGCGTAAGAAATTTGGGGTCGATGCCGCGGCTTTGGAAACGATTGTCGCGACCCGCGACATTGGTGGCATTGTGCTGGGACTGCCGCGGAATATGGACGGCTCTGAGGGCCCCCGGGCGCAATCAACACGTGCATTTGCGCGCAATCTATCGGGCCGCCTGGACCTGCCAATCGGGTTTTGGGACGAACGCTTGTCTACAATCGCCGCCGAGCGTGCCTTGATCGAAGCAGATACATCGCGCAAACGTCGCGCTCAGGTCATTGATCACGTTGCCGCCAGCTTTATTTTGCAAGGGGCTTTGGATCGGTTTCGGCGGGTAAATAGGGTTTAAGACATGAACAAAGACGTCTGGCGACGTAATGAAATTGAAAGCCCGTGTATCAACATCTGCGTGATCCATCCAGAAACGCGGCTGTGCACAGGGTGTGCGCGCTCGATTGACGAAATAGGGATCTGGTCGCGCTTGTCGCCTGAAGAACGTCGCACAATCATGGCAGAATTGCCTGGACGTCAGGTCGCGCCCGGGCGCCGGGGCGGGCGGGCGAAGCGCCGCGCAAGGCAATCAAAGGCTTAGAAAATTGCGCATTCCGGCGCGCAAATATCAAGGCGCGCACACCCAATCCTGACGGGGCGGGACTTCTGGTCGAAAATACGCGATCCGGCGGCCTTCCGGCGCCGCTATCGCCTCAGGGCCCCACGGGGCAACACCGTGAATCGTCAGTCGATGCAACAACGTCGCATCGCCCGGTTGGACCGGCAGCGCGACCCTACGACAGGTCTCAAACACCTGTTTACGAGCACTTTGATAACGCAAAGTCATGTCGATATCAGACCATTGAGAGGGCAGATCCTTTACGACGATCGGCGCCAGGGCCTCTCTCATGACATGGTGGCTCTTTTCGTAAACCACAAGAGGCGACGCGTCCGCAGACTTGATGCTCAGCGGCAGGCCTAAAATCCACGCGTGGGGCTCGATCAAATGACAATGTTTGTGCTGGCCGATTGGCAACAGACCGTCCAATTTGATCCTTTGTCGTTGTCTCAGACTGGCTTTGTTGCGTCCGAAGTAGACGTCAGCGGGCGTGAGGTTTTGCAGGCCCTCATGATAGCGCCGATGGTTGTGATGGTCGACAAAGGCCGGGTCGATTCAGGCTGAGTACAGAATAGAGCGGTAAGGAATTTTCTGAATAGGTTGATTTGAGACCGACCCTTCGCTGCGCCCCTTATGAACTGGTCGGAAGCAAACGAAGCCGCCCCTCTTGCTCTCTCATTAAATGACCTT
>JBELMC010000012.1:0-41723 GCA_042096155.1 Dinoroseobacter sp. | reverse complement strand
GACGTACAAGAGCGGTTTGGCACAACCGTTTTGTTGGTTGAGCATGACATGCACATGGTCATGGACATTTGCAGCCAGATCATTGTGTTGAATTTTGGCCGTCAGATCGCACGCGGCACGCCCGACGAAGTGGCGCAAGATCCGGCCGTTATTGACGCCTATCTGGGCAGGGCCGCCTGATGGGACAATTTCTGCAATTCGCAATCAACGGGGTCATGTCCGGGGCCATCTACGCCCTGATCGCCCTGGGTTTTGTGGCGATATACAAAGCGACCCGCGTGGTCAATTTCGCCCAAGGCTACATCATCATGATGGGGGCCTATTTTTATTACACCTTCTCAGTGCTTTTGCCTGCAACATCCTGGTTTCCAGCCCTGACTTACGCGCCCGAATGGCTTGTGGCGGCCAAAGGCAAGGCGCCCATGTTCTCAACCGCCGCGGCCTGGTTGTCGTGGGTGGAAAATTTGCCGCGCGTTTTGTTTGGCTTGGTGGCCGCCGTGATTGCGACATCGATCCTGGCGCGGCTGATCGAGCGGTTTTTGATGCGCCCGCTTCTTGGGCAATCAAACTTTTCCATGATCATGATCACCGTCGGTCTGGTTTCGGTGTTGTCAGGGATCAAATCGGTTCTGTGGACAGGGGATGCGGCTTCGGTCCCTTATCTGGGGCCCAATCCAGCAATCCGGTTTGAGCTGTTCGGGACCAACATCTTCATTTTCGGGGCGAATTTGGTGAGCATGCTGATCGCAGTCGCCTTGTTCGCCGCCATCGTGATCTGGCTGCAGCGCTCGGCCTCCGGAGTGGCGATCCGGGCGGCCTCTGAGGATCAGTCGACAGCCTATTCGATGGGGATTTCGGTGCCGCGCGTCTTTGCGGGCGCTTGGACATTGGCGGCCGCAACCGGCGCTGTGGCGGGGGCGATTTTGGCGGCCCGCGACGGGGTTTCGCCGTCATTGGGGCTCTTTGGCTTTTCTGTTCTTGCGATCGTATTGATGGGCGGGCTGGACAGCTTTGTGGGCGCGTTCATCGCCGCGATGGCTGTGGGCATTCTGGAGTCGCTGGTGCAATGGCGACTGGGCGGGGATTGGGTGGAAATTACACCTTACATCGCCGTATTGATCGTGATCCTCATCCGGCCTCATGGGCTGATGGGCCAAAAAGAGATTGAACGCATATGATCAACGGCAATCTCAAAGCGACCTACCGTTCTGACGAACAGGTTCTCGACAATCGCTATCGCCGAGGCTTTGTCTACGCGGCAATGCTGTTGGCGGCTTTGCTCCCGCTGTTTGCGAACGACTACGTGATCCTCATGGCTTGTTTATATGGGATCATGGTCATCGCGGTGATCGGGGTAAACGTGCTGACGGGCTATACCGGCTTGATTTCACTGGGCCATGCGGGCTTTGTTGCCGTTGGTGCCTATGGGGTCACAGTTTGTCATCATGGCTTGACTGCGATTTCGGTCCCTGCGGGGGTGCAGCCGTTTCTGGCTGTTCCGGCCGCGATGGCGCTGGCGGCTGTGATCGGTATTCTGGTGGGGCTGCCCTCGCTCCGGGTCAAGGGCGTCTATTTGGCCGTTGCGACCCTAAGTGCCAACTTCATCATCATTTTCATGATTGAAAGTCATATGCTGGCCCCTTGGACCGGTGGAAAAACAGGATTGACGACCGTGGATCCAAGCGTCTTCGGCTGGGTTATTGACACCCAGCGCGAGGTCTACGTGCTGATCGCCTTTACCGTGTTCGCCACCATTTTGTTGGTGCAAAACCTGTTCCGTACGCGGGTTGGTCGCGCGTTTATCGCCATTCGCGAGCGCGATTATTCTGCCGAAATCCTTGGTGTCTCGCTTCTGCGTTACAAACTTTTGAGCTTTGCAATCTCGGCCGCTTGCTGCGGTTTGGCGGGGGCGCTTATCGGCTATTTCTATGCGCGCGTCCTGCCCGAACAATTCGAGCTTTTGTTGTCCTTGCAACTGGTCGCGGCATTGATCGTGGGTGGCATGGGGCGCACGATGGGCCCGGTATTTGGGGCGCTGGTGATTGTTCTGGCACCGGAGCTTTTGAAAACCATCATGAGCGCGGTGGCAGGCGAGTCTGTCCGTGCCGCGCAAATTCGCGCGCCGCTGCAAGAGATTGTGTTCGGCGCGCTGATCATCGGGTTTATCATGTTTGAACCTTTAGGCATGTCGCAAATTTCGGACCGTGTGTTCCGTTTGCTCAATCGCTGGCCTTTCGCTCGCGGTTAAATCTTTAATTCAGGGAGGATCTGATGAAGTCTAACACTAAATTATCGCGTCGGAATGTTTTGGCCGGTGCTGCCGTCGGCACAGCCGCACTGGGCCTGCCGGCCCTTGTCCGCGCGCAGCCGACCGAACATATCATTGGCGCGTCTTTGCCCTTGACAGGTCCATTCGCGACCGCAGGCACGTTGATTGCCCCTGCATTTCGAATGTTCGAAAAATTGGCCAATGATGAAGGTGGGATCGCGGGAACACCAATCCGATTTGTAACCGAAGACTCTGGCTATGTGCCGCAAAACGCCCTGGCAAACTACCAGCGCCTTTTGGCTTCTGAAGGGGACAAAGTGGTTGGCTATTACGGCGACTCGACGGGCTTCATGAAATTGGTTGGTCCCGAATTGCGCGGCGAACAAGCGCGTTTGATGACATCGACATCCTTTGCTTCGGACCTGGACAGCCCTTATCAGTTCATGTCCGGCCCGACCTATCGGGACCAATTTGATATCTTGTTACAAGACATCGCGGCCAAAGGCGGCAAGACAGTGGCCTTTATCCACTCGAACACCGAATTTGGCTCTGACCCGATCGAGTCTGGCAAGGCACGGGCCGCGGAATTGGGGATTGAGGTTGTCTTGGTTGAAGTGACCAAGCCACAGGGCGCGGATATACCAACCCATGTGACGAAGCTGGCTCAGGCCAACCCAGAATACTGCATATTGCAGGGCTATGTGACAGGTGTTTGGCCACAATTGATCGGCGGCGCCCGCCAGTTTGGGTTGGAAACAAAGTTCATGGGCACGTTCTGGGGTATGGAAAAACTGGTCGCCGACCGGATCACCCGCGAGGCTGGGCCGTTCCTGGAAGGATACCAGGGGATCATGCCGTATCGCTATGCCTATGACATCGAAGATGCGCCCCGTCTTCAGCAGATCGCGGCGCTGTCCAAAGAGATGCTGGCTGGTACGCCGTTGGAAAACTATCTGCCGACTTGGGGTGTCCAGGCGCTCGCCTCGCTGGAACTGATGGTGATCGCGCTGCGCACAACGGTTGAAGCCGACAAGCCGGTGACGGCGGACAACTTGGTCGAGGCTCTGGGCAATATCCGCGACGTCGATCTTGGCGGATATTATGGCAAGGCCGTTTCTGTGGAAAACAACGCCATCGGGACAGGCCGCGTCTATCAGTATTCGACGGAAACCAACCTTTTCTCGCCTGTGTCCGACTGGTTGTCGGTCTGATTGCAAAGACACCGGTGCTGCGCGGATGACGCGCGGCACCAAACAGCGGGGTGAAGGCCAGAATGCTTACCGTGGAAAATATCGAAGTTGTCTATCATCACACCGTGCAAGCGTTGCGGGGTTTGTCTTTGGAGGTGCCTGAGGGAAAGATCATCGCACTTCTGGGGTCCAACGGCGCGGGCAAGACCACAACTCTGAAAGCCGCAACCCGTTTGCTGGAGCTCGAGAATGGCAAGGTGCGCGATGGCCGCGTGATCTTCAAAGGCAAACCAGTGTCCAAATATACGCCGGATGCACTGGTTCATGACGGTCTGTTCCACATCCGCGAAGGACGCAGGATTTTCACTGAATTGACGGTTGATGAAAATCTGATTGCTGCCTCGAACGCCCTGAAGGGCCGCCGTAAAAAACCCAATTACGACAAGGTTTACGACTTTTTTCCACGCCTTTTGGAACGCAAAAACCAGATCGCGGGCTATCTGTCAGGCGGCGAACAGCAGATGCTGGCTTTTGGCCGGGCGATGATTGCCGAGCCGTCGATGATTTTGATGGACGAACCCTCTTTGGGCCTTGCGCCCAAGGTTATTGCCGAGATCTTTGGATCCGTTCGTCGATTTAATGCCGAAGACGGCGTAAGCATTCTGTTGGTCGAACAAAACGCGCATATCGCATTTTCGGTCGCAGATTACAGTTACATCATGGAAGGTGGCCAGATCGTCATGGAAGGTGATGTGGCCAAGCTTCGTGATGACCCCGATATCCGCAGCTTCTATCTGGGGATGGGTGCTGAGGGCGAGGCACGCGAAAGTTTCCGAAATGTCAAACACTACAAGCGCCGAAAGCGCTGGCTGAGCTAGGGGACTTTATAGACCATGACGACAGATCCCGGTTTTCGCACCTCTGTCCGGATGATTGCCGATCATGCCGCGGCGACACCGAACAAGGTGGCCATCCGCCAAAAACGCTTCGGTATTTGGAATCAAACAACCTGGGCCGAGCTGGACCAAATTGTGCGCGAACTGGCCTGTGCATTCATCGAGATCGGGGTGATGCCCGGCGATAGGGTCGGTATTCTATCTGAAAACCGACAGGAATGGGTGCTGATCCAGTTTGCCGCCCAAGCGGTTGGTGCCGTGGTCGTTGGCATGTATCCGACCAGTCCGGCCGCCGAGATCGATCATTTGGTCAACGCATCTGAGACGTCGATTTTGTGTATAGAAGACCAAGAACAGTTCGACAAAATTGTCGAGCTTGGCGAACGCGCCAAACACATTCGCAAGCTGGTGGTGTTTGATCCCAAAGGATTGGCCCATGAGACCCATTTGGGGCTGACACCGATTGATGAATTGCGACGGTTGGGACAAAGCACGTTTGAGAAAAACAAAGATGAAGTTGCCCGCCGCGAAGCCGCCCAGACAGCCGAAGATACCGCTTTGATGGTGTTCACTTCAGGGTCGACCGGCGCGCCCAAAGCTGCAGAAATCAGCCATGGAAACTTTTATGCGGCCGCGTGTTTGATTGTGGAAATTCTCAAAGGTACGGCCAAGGATCTCAATGTTCTCAGCTATTTGCCACTTTGTCACGTGGCCGAGCAGGACATCACGGTGATCAATTGCCTGGCCGCGCGCCATATCATGAACTTTGGTGAGAGCTTGCGCACGATCACCGCTGATTTGCGCGATGTTGCACCTGAACTCTTTTTTGGCGTGCCGCGGATCTGGGAAAAGATGCACGCCGGCGTTTTGGTCCAAATGAAAACCACCACACCAATTTTGCGCTGGCTGATGGAAAAAAGTTTTGCGTCCGCGCAAACGAGATCCAAAACGCCGCGCCCCCAATGGTCTTTGTCTCAACGTGTATCGAACACTTTTTGGGATCTGTTGGTCTATCGGCATATTCGATCGTATCTCGGCCTTGGTCGCGTTCAGATCGCTTTGACAGCTGCGGCGCCAATCTCGCCGGAGCTTTTGGAATTTCTGCGCGGTATAGGCGTCAACATCCGGGAAATTTGGGGCATGACCGAAACGACGGGCACCGCCTCCATTCAACCCGATTGGGGTGCATGCCAGGGCCGCATTGGCCATTTTCCCGAAGGAATGGAAGCCAAAGTTGCCGAAGATGGCGAGTTGCTGGTCAAGGGTCCGATTGTTTTCAAAGGATATTTCGGCAATCACGAAGCCACAGAGAAGACCATTGTGGATGGCTGGCTGCATACCGGTGATGTGGCCGAAGCGTTTAGCGACGGATCATACTCTATCGTCGATCGCAAAAAAGACATCATGATCAATGCCGCGGGTAAAAACCTGACGCCATCTCTGATTGAAAACACAATGAAGGCCTCTCCCTATATCAAGGAATGTATCGTTATTGCCGACGGTCGACCCTATGTGTCTGCCCTTGTGCAGATCGATTTTGATACCGTGCGGCTCTGGGCCGAGGAGCAAGGCATTACCTATACCACCTTCAGGTCGCTGTCTGAAAACGCGAAAGTTTCCGCGCTGATTGACAGCGAAGTGGCTTTGCGAAACGAAACGCTCGCCCGGGTTGCGCAAATCAAGAAAACTTGGCTGTTGCCGAAAGAGCTTGATCACGATGACGGCGAAGTGACAGCGACTATGAAGGTGCGGCGCTCAAAAATTACCGAAACCTATCAATCGGAAATTGAAGGGCTCTATGCAGCGTGACAGTTGTCCACTTAGGACCCATTGATCTTTACGGCGACCAAAACTGTCACAGGTTCCATGCCGCACTCGCCAAAGCGCATAACACGCCCGTCAAAACCGCTTCTGTTGGGCGCGATGTTCACCCTCGCGCTGCTGGTTGCGGCTTGTGCTGGTTACAAACCGCTGCGTGTCGTCGCGCCGGAACCCTTCGGTCTGACCTGCGTAACAGACACCCTTTGCGTTGAAGACGTGTCCACTGTTGCTGAGGCAACCGCGCTCAGCGACGACGCTTTGCGCTTCATCGCCGAAAACGTTGGGTCGATTGATCACCTCTGTCTTCATTTGGGCTTTACCCCCGAAAGCCAGCGTGTCTGGTGTCAGAAGCTGGGGCAAAACGACGGCCAAAGGGTGGGGCTGACCAAAGGTTGATCTTCGCGATACGTCCAGATGCTGTTGCCTGGACTGCCCAGGCATCGCACAGCGCTTGCCGAACCACCCAAGGCCACATGCATTTGGGACGTGTTGAAATTATGAATCTCGGCCGACTTTCGGCGGCGGAAAGTTAACGCGATAGGCTTGATGCAACGAATGCCTTTGACGTTCCGCGGTTCGATGAGTTGCAATCGGCGTATCGGTCCCGCGCGAGCATGCGTTCCTCAGCCCGGGATAACTTGTTCAAGGCCCCTTGGACATCCAAACCATCTGAAACGGCGCGTTTCCAAATGCGCTGGGCCGAGGTGGGAGACCACGGCAAAGCGGCTTGGGACAACCAATGGCGCAAGGGTTCGGGCAAGGCGTCATAGCTTTGCATCGGATTGCCCGGACGCCGTTTGCGTCGCAGACTTGTCGCGCCCAGGTTGCGGGTCATATCGCGTCCTCCGGATCGGCGATCGGATCAAGGACCAAGACGAGACGCGTTTCGTGGCTGCCCTCGATGGGCGGCGACCGGTGCAGGAGCCCGGTGCGGGGGCTTTCTGGCCAAAGCGTGCCGCGCAACAAAACTGCCGCTCCCGTTGGTGCCGTGAAGATCTCGAGCGGATCAGCGCCGTCCTGCGAAAGGCCGTATTGGGTGCCGGTCCCGCGATATGTGCAAATCAATCGCGCTGTGAGCGCATCCAAATGGAATTTGCGGCAGGCATTTGTCGTGACGACCTGCAGCCGCAGACGCAGATAACTTGATTGCATCAAGTCCGCAAAAGCATCGGCCAAATTGGCCACGTCATTGACCAAATGTATGCGCTCTGCGCTCATCGGCATATGGGCGAGATCACACAAATTGATCATCGCGTCCGGTACAGCTTCGCGCCTTAATACGATCCGACCGTTGGGCAGATGTTTTGGGTCCACCGCATCGATCCAGGATTGAAAACCGTGCGGAAATGCCCTGGGCCAGATCACCGCGGCACGTCCCGGGTCATTCAGTCTTGCCAGATCGTCAGGCGTCTTCGCGACCGTCACGCCTGCCGCAGTGTTTTTTTCAAACGCAACGCGGAGCGTCATGCAGCTTGCTCAGCACGCCGCCAGAGTGGGAAGGGATCGGGATAATCCGGCAGATCATCCGGGCCAGATGTGGCCGTGTCGGGAACAAGACAGTCGTCCAGCTTTGTTTGAAGCGCAGGCCAATCAATACCCGCACCAATGAACACAAGTTCCTGATGGCGATCCCCCCACGGATCTTGCCAATGCGCGCGCATATATGCGCGCGCGCTCTCATGGTCGGGCCAACGGTCTTTTGGCACAGACGCCCACCAAGTTCCGAGGGGTTTGATACTGGACAAAGATCCCGCCAGCGAAAACTCGGCGACCCAGCCAGGTCGCGTGGCAATCCAGAAGTGGCCCTTGGCACGGATCACACCGGGCATGTCACCATTCAATACGTTGAGAATTTTTTCCGGGATGAACGGCAATCGTGCGCGATAGACATAAGAGGTTACGCCATATTCCTCGGTTTCGGGCACGTGATCTGCAAAGCCATAAAGCTCTTTGGCCTACATCGGATGCTCATGCGCTTTTTCAAAGTCAAACAGACCGGTGTCGAGAATTTTGTCCGCATCGACATTTGAATGATCGGTCTCTACAATTTTGGCATCAGCATTGAGACTGCGGATGATTTTGCGCGCCGCGTCGACGCGATCTGGCCCAGCATCTGTGACTTTGTTCAGAATGACCACATCTGCAAATTCAATTTGGTCGGTCAGCAAATGCACCAAAGTACGCTCATCTTCCGCGCCCATCGTTTCGCCGCGATCCTTCAAGAAGTCGTGGCTGGAATAGTCGTTCAGCAGGTTCGCGGCATCCACCACTGTGACCATCGTGTCAATGCGCGAGACATCGGCGAGGCTTTTGCCGTATTCATCGCGAAAATCAAAAGTTGCCGCGACGGGGAGCGGCTCGGAAATGCCTGTGGACTCAATCAACAAATAGTCAAAGCGCCCCTCGCCGGCCAAGCGACGCACTTCGACCAGCAGATCATCACGTAAGGTACAACAAATGCATCCGTTGGACATTTCCACCAGCGTTTCGTCGGTGCGGCTCAGCTCGGTGTCGGCCCGCACCAAATCCGCGTCAATATTCACTTCCGACATATCGTTGACAATTACGGCGACGCGACGGCCTTCGCGATTGTTGAGCACGCGGTTCAAAAGAGTGGTTTTTCCGGCGCCAAGAAACCCCGATAGCACTGTGACGGGAAGACGATTATCTGACATTTTATACTCCAATGGTTGCCGCGAATTTTTTGCAATTTAGTCGGTCGCCGGATCGATACAACACTGAATGTTATAATATAACTTCAATGGAAATGCAGATGCGTCTTTCGTCACGGATTTGGGCCAGATGCCAGGATTGAACCCCAAATGCCTGTGGGACACTGTAACATTCTGACACGAGCCGTGGTGACACAGACGTGAAAGCCATTACAGACAAACGCTCCTATATATTCAGCCAAACCCATAGGAGGCCCGCCGATGAAAACCCGTCTGAGCAAAGATGATGTCACCCCGAAACATATGTGGCTGAACCGGCGCCATTTGATGGCGGGCGGTGTGGCGTTGGCCTCCGGCTCGATTGGGGGCCGCGCGCTGGCCCGGTCTGCCGGTCAGGCGCCAGGTTTGGACATGGCGGGCGGCGAAACGCCCAACACATTCGAGGATATTTCGACCTATAATAACTTTTACGAATTCGGCACGGGCAAGGATGATCCGGCCCGCAATGCTCATAGGCTGACCACGGACCCATGGCGCATCAAGATCGACGGGCTGGTTGATCGCCCCGGCGACTACACCATCGCCGATGTCTTGGCGGGCAAGACCATCGAGGATCGGATCTACCGATTCCGCTGTGTCGAAGCCTGGTCTATGGTCGTGCCATGGCAAGGCTTTGAGCTGGGCCAGTTGCTAGAGCAGGTGGGCATTCAGTCTGGCGCGCGATATGTGGCATTTGAAACCCTGCTGCGGCCTGAGGAAATGATCGGTCAGCAAAGCCGTGTGCTGGATTGGCCCTATCGCGAGGGGTTGCGTCTCGACGAGGCAATGCACCCGCTGACAATGATGGCGACCGGTATCTACGGCGAGACAATCCCGAACCAGAACGGTGCGCCGATCCGGTTGGTTGTGCCGTGGAAATATGGCTTCAAGTCCATCAAGAGCATCGTAAGGATCACTTTGACCGATGACGAACCCCCGATCAGCTGGAATATGGCGAACCCGCGCGAATACGGCTTTTACAGCAATGTGAATCCCGAGGTGGATCACCCCCGTTGGAGCCAATCTTCAGAGCGGCGTCTGGGCGATGGCTTGTTTGCGCGCCGCCGCGACACATTGATGTTTAATGGCTATGACGAGGTCGCCGCCTTGTACGACGGCATGGACCTTCGGGTGAACTTTTGATGCGAGTCGACTGGATCAACCAGATGGCGCGCGGCGTGCCAGTTTGGCTTTTTTATATTTTGGCGGTTCTGCCCCCGGCCTGGCTGCTCTTGGCCGGGCTTACCGGGCAGCTTGGCGTGGATCCGGTCAAAGTCATGGAACACCAGATGGGCGAATGGGGTCTGCAGGTTTTGATTGCCAGTTTGCTGATCACGCCTTTGCGGACTTATTTCGGGGTGAACCTGCTGAAATTTCGCCGTGCCCTCGGCTTGATCGGCTTTTTTTATATCTTGCTACACGTCATGGTGTGGCTTGGACTGGATCTGCAGTTGCGCTGGAACGAGATCTGGAAAGATATCTTGAAGCGTCCCTATATCACCATCGGCATGGTTGGTTTTAGCGCCCTCGTGCCACTGGCACTGACCAGTTGGAATGGCGCGATTAGACGGATCGGCGTGGTGGCGTGGCGCAAACTGCACAAGTTGTCTTACCTTGCCGTGGCTGCTGGCGGTTTGCACTATCTGATGGTGGTGAAAGGCTGGCAGTGGGAACCGATCCTCTATTTCGCAGCGATCTTGTTGATCCTTGCCACGCGGATCAAGGTCCAGCGACTGCGAAACGCCCTCAGTTAGCACGACGGAACAACGATTGGAAAACAAGACGCCTGACACGGCTCAGCCCCCTGAAATTGGGAACAAATAAACAAGAATTTCCGGACCAGATGCACCAGCAGAATTCACACCAAGACCAGCGGATATGCTCACCCCCACAGACGTGGGATCCTGCGTTACGCCGGACGCGATGGGTCAGTGGCAGGGCTTTGCCCCAAAGACAGCCGCAATGCGCCATCCCCTTTGGTCAAGTCAGGCGCGTGGGTCCGTCCGCATCGCTGCAAATCCAGCGACAGTTCGCGCCCGTTTCAGGTCACGCTCGCTGTTCTTGTCAGCAAGATCCATGATCTGCCTGCGGCCCCATTTGTCTGCGCCAATATGCATCAGCCCGCTTTTTCGCAGTCTTTCGTGGGCCGGCATAGGCACCATCGGCCCGGCTACAGACGCATTGGCACATGCTGATATTCGCGCTTAGCTGAGATAGGGCACCGGATCCACCGGTTCTGCCCCATCGCGCACTTCGAAATGCAAGAATGAGGGGTCACCTTGGGCCAAGCTCGCCATTGGCTGACCGCGTTGCACCTGCGTGCCGCGCGTGACCGTTATGTCGGTGATATTGGCATAAACAGTCAGCAGCCCGCTGTCATGGCGCAGCACCAAAATCTGCACCTGATCCGTATCTTGCGTGATTGCGACAACCTCGCCACCCTCGGCTGCGCGGATCGTCGAGCCCGCGTTTGCGCCAATGCCGATGCCCTCGTTGCGGCCCTTGGAAAATGCCCGAATGATAGAGCCTTGGACGGGCATCGCCAGAGGGGACTGTTTGGTCACCGTGGTGGTCTGCGAGGCCAAGTCGGCGGAAGGCGGGGGCACCACGGCAGCCCCTGCTGCAGGCAAGGCGGTTGCGGCACTGGGGGGAAGGGGCGTGACACTTCCTTGTCCGGGCTGCGATGGTCCGGCTGGCACCACAACTGAATTGGCCATTTGCCGGGCCACCGGGATCAACAGGAATTGGCCGTCGCGCACTGTCAGATCACCGCCCAACCCATTCCATTCGGCCAAGGCACGTGGGCTGACATTATACAATCGCGCAATCGAAAACGCCGTTTCGCCGCGCTCGACTTTATGGCGCACAGGCTCAATGCCATCGCCAGGCGCGGTCTCGGACGGGGCGCGCGGCGCAGACTGCGCCGCCTCTGTGCCAGCTCGGTCAATCGCGGCCCCTGCGATCGAAGCGATATCCAACGGGCTGAGCGTTTCGGGCACCCGGCTGGGCAAGGCAACAACTTCATCGCGGCGCAAACTTGTGTCCACGGACAAACCGTTAAACCGCGCAACAGCGTCTGCTGGCAAGCCGATCCGTGCTGCTAGGCTGGCAACCGTATCGCCTTGCTGCGCCACGGCCACTTGGTATCCTGGATAAGAGATCACGCCGCGCGGATCGGGTGATGGCCGCTGCGCGGCCGGTTGCTGATTGATTTGGCCGGTATCTAACCCGCCAACACCGCCACGCAGATCGAAATCCAACTGATTCACGCAGCCGCCCAACACAAGGCTGGACCCTGTTAAAACCGCCGCCATTCGGCTCATGCGTCCAAACATTTGTTGGCTCCTTCAACCACAGACGTTGTGTCATCTAGAAGCGCAGCGCCTCGATCGCAACCCAACCGCGTGTGATTGGTCAAACTCTGCCCGCGCGTGTTGCGTGCAGACGCCGCTCGATGCCCGCTTCGGTATGGCGCACAAAACTTGCCACACCCGACACACCTTGAAATTCGGGGATGCCGGGCATTTGCTGACACGCAATGTTTTGTCTACTGCAAACGATGGCAGATATAGGCGCACCTCAGATGAGTTTGGGTGCGCGACCGCTCATTCGGCAAGCCCTTCGACCAGCGGAACAAACCGGACTGGGCGAAGCTCTTCATAATCAAGGCCTTCGGGGGTTCGTGTCACTTTGATCAGACTTTGCACCGTATCACTTTGGCCCACGGGCAGAACCATGATCCCGCCCTCGCGCAACTGCGCCAGCAATGGGCCAGGCGGATCTTCGGCCGCTGCCGTCACCAAGATCCGGTCAAACGGTGCTTGATCGGGAAGGCCAAAACTGCCGTCTGCGGTCATCACCGTAACATTGGTAATCCCTTGGGCTTCGATCCGCTCTTTGGCGGTGCGTGTCAGTCGGCGATGGCGGTCTACGGTATAGATCCGCCGTCCAAGATGGCTCAGGATCGCGGCCTGATAGCCCGAGCCGGTGCCTACCTCCAGCACCTTGTTGCGCTCTTCCACCTGCAAGGCTTGGGTCATCAGGCCCACGATCGAAGGTTGGCTGATCGTCTGACCCGACAGGATTGGCAGGGGCACGTCCTGATAAGCACGGTCGGCAAAAATACCATCCACATAATGGCGCCGGTCCGTAAGCTCCATCGCATTTAGAACAGCCGTATTGGTCACGCCGCGCGCGCGCAGCTGATAGAGAAACTGCATGACCTGTTCGGGGCTGGCCATCGGCTAGGCTTTTATTGCGGAAGACAATTGGGCCAGTTGGTCATCGGCGGTCAGGTCTGCGCGCATCGGCGTGACGCTAATAAATCCGTCGAGATTTGCCTGTGCATCGGTGCCGGGGCCAGTCGGCTCGGTCTGCGGTCCGCCCCGCATCCATAAAAATCGCCGCCCATTTGGGGCTGTGGCCGGTTCGACGCCAAATTTGGTGTTCGAGCGCAAGCCTTGTCGTGCAATCTGCGTGCCCTTGACATCTGCGGCGGGAACGGGGGGGAAATTGACGTTCAGAAAAGTGCGGTATGCGGCACCGTCCCAATTTGTATGATCGATCAGCTTGCGGATCAGCGAAGCCCCGTGGACACGGGCGGCTGCGAACGGATCGGCAGCCTGGGCGTTCTGCACTCCGTAATATTGTGACAGCGCAATGGCGTTATAGCCTTGAAGAGCGCCCTCTATCGCCGCGCCAATGGTGCCGGAATAGAGCGTATTCTCGGCTGCGTTGTTGCCGCGGTTCACGCCCGACAAAATCAGATCTGGGGAGGTGCCGATCATCACGTCATGCAAGCCCGCCAAAATGCAATCGGCCGGCGACCCTTCAACAGAAAAGCGGCGTTCGTTTAGTTTTGTGACCATCGTGGGCTTGGCATAGTTGATGCAATGGCCGACTCCAGATTGCTCAAGGGCGGGTGCTACGGTCCAAACCTCGCCGGTTGAGCCTGCAAGGTCTGTTGCGATTTCGGTCAGCACGTCCAAGCCGGGTGCGGTAATGCCGTCATCATTGGTGATCAATATACGCATCTGTCAGCCTTCATGGAATTGATACTAGGGTGTTATGGGATGCGTTCATGGGCGGCAAGCGCTGAGCCGCTGACAGGTGATGTTTGCCGTCCGCGGAGATATTTTTGCAATTTTTGCGTACGGACGCGCCTACAGAACCGCCAGTAGTTTTGCGGCTTCGTCTTTGGCATTGCTCAAATCATGAGCGGCTTGGCCCGGATAAAACCGCGCACGCGTGCCCGAGGGCATCTGATCGGGCGTGTGAACAATCACGCGCGGCCCGATTTTAGCGCTCTCGGCGGCCCAAGAACGCGCAAGCGCAATTTGGGCAGCTTTCGTTGCGCCGTAAAAGCCAAAAAAGGGCTGCCCTGCGCGTGGATCGTCGAAAAACAAGGCGGTGCCATGATCACCCAGCAAAGGGGCTGTCATCGTGATCAGGGTCGCTGTCGCTGTGACATTGATATCAAGCGATGTTTTCAAATCCTTGTCGGACGAATGGGGCATTGGGCTCAGCGGGGCGCCATGGATCGCGGCATGGACCAGCAGGTCGATCTTGCCCCAGCGGTCGTGAACAGCCTTGCAGATACCGGCCACGGCATCGCGGTTGGTCAAATCAATCGGCACCAAAGTGGCGCTGCCGCCCTTGGCCCGGATCCGATCGTCAAGCTCTTCGAGAGCCCCCGAGGTCCTGGCAATGGCGATGATGTGATGAGAGGGCGCCAGCACTTCGGCCAATGCGGCGCCAAGCCCACGCGAGGCCCCAGTGATCATTGCGATTTTAGACGACATTTTTGCGGGTTACTCCGCTGCTTTCAGGGTAAATCCCTTGGCGATCATATCCGAGGGGGCAACAGGGTACTGCCCCGAGAAACACGCGTCACAATATTGCGGCTGCGCCGCGTTGCGGCCCTCGACCTCGCCCGTGGCGCGATAAAGCCCATCAAGCGAAATGAATTTCAGACTGTCGACCCCAAGATGGGCGCACATTTCTTGCCCGGACATGGTGGCGGCCAGCAGCTTTTCGCGCTGAGGGGTATCGACCCCGTAAAAGCATGGCCATGCCGTGGGTGGGGATGCGATGCGAAAATGGACTTCTGCGGCACCGGCATCGACAATCATTTCTTTGATTTTGCGGCTGGTGGTCCCGCGCACGACGCTGTCATCGACCAAGATCACCCGTTTGCCTTTGATCATGGCGCGGTTCACGTTGAGTTTCAGGCGCACACCCATGTTTCGGATTTGCTCGGTCGGCTCAATGAAGGTGCGGCCCATATATTGGTTGCGGACAATGCCCATAGCATAGGGAATTCGACTGTGTTGGCTGTAGCCGATCGCGGCGGGTGTGCCACTGTCGGGCACGGGGCAAACAAGATCGGCGTCGACGGGGGTTTCCTTGGCCAGCTCGATCCCGATTTGATGGCGGGTCTCATAGACAGAGCGTCCACCCAGGATCGAATCTGGACGCGAGAAGTAGACATGTTCGAAGATACAGCTGCGCGATTGGGCCGGATCAAATGGCATAAAGCTCTCGACACCGTTGTCCATCGAGATAACCACCATTTCGCCTGGGTTGATCTCGCGTACAAACTCGGCGCCAATAATGTCGAACGCACAAGTTTCGGAGGCCAGAGCAAAGGCGCCATCGGCCAGTTTGCCCAACACAAGCGGACGCACCCCCAGAGGATCGCGCACACCAATCAGCTTTGTGCGTGTCATCGCCACGACTGAAAACGCGCCCTCGACCCGGCGCAAGGCTTCTTTCATCCGTTCTGGAATCGTTTTTTGATAGCTGCGGGCCATCAGGTGAATGATACATTCGCTGTCTGACGAACTTTGAAAGATCGAGCCCTGACCAATCAGATCCCGGCGAATTTCTTCGGCATTCGTGATATTTCCGTTATGAGCAATTGCAGCGCCGCCCATGGCAAATTCACCAAAGAACGGCTGCACGTCCCGGATCGCCGTATGGCCTTTTGATCCGGCCGTCGAATAGCGGACATGGCCAATAGCCA
Organism: Dinoroseobacter sp.; assembly: GCA_042096155.1. GTDB lineage: Bacteria > Pseudomonadota > Alphaproteobacteria > Rhodobacterales > Rhodobacteraceae > Dinoroseobacter. The sequence continues at coordinate 25,812 of JBELMC010000012.1, read as the reverse complement.
GCGGGCCAGGTAAGGTTTCCATCAGTTTTTGACTGGTAAAGTTGTCGCGGACATAGCCGAAGCGTCGGGCGGAGTTGAAGCCTTGTTCCGGGTCATGCACCACAATGCCGCCAGCTTCTTGACCGCGATGCTGCAATGCATGCAGCCCCAAGGCCGTGAAATTCGCGGCTTCAGATACGCCGATGACACCGAAAACACCACATTCTTCCCGGAGCTTGTCGTCATCTCCGATGTCGCGCAAAACAGATGTGTCGAACGGGTTGGAAGGCGGCATGGGGCGCATCAAGCAGATCCTGTTGGCAGCGGCGGTCATGTTGCTCGTCTGGAGCTTCCTACGCGCTCTGATCTGCGGTGTCACGGGCGCAGTTCGCCGAGCACCACATTTACTTGAAAATCAGCAATTTCAATCTGTGTTGTGTCGTTTTTTCCACGCGCGCCTTTTGGGCAAGGTCCAAATTCGAAACGCGGCCTAAAGGCGTTCCAAAGACGTGAGACGCTTTCAGACCGGTCTGCTGCGTGCCAAAAAGACAAACGGACCCTCTAGACAAGAAGGCCCGTCGGCGTGTCTTTTGGGTCTGGCTATGAGCGAAAGAAGCCGCGCCTTGGGGTACCTGCCTTGCTTTTTGCGGCGTCTGCGATCGCAGTGGCCGCATCGACCCCTTCGTCTTTCGGCTGGACCGCCGAGATCGCGTCGGATGTGGCCGCTGTGGCGTCCGCATCGGCTTTTGGTGCAATATCACCGGTGCCCATGACTTGTTTTGCTTCGCTCTGCGCTGGCTTGGTGGCCGTGGCACCGTCAGGTTTAGGATCTGTGATGGCCGCTTTGCCGGTATCGGGGCTGTCGCCTTGCGCTTTTGGTTTGGGCGGGATGCTTGCGGGCTCCAAGACGGGTGCTGGGGCCACGGGTGTTGCGGCCACGGGCGCAGCGGATTTGACCGACGCTTCGGGCTTGGCAGGCGTCTCCGGCTTGGCAGGCGTCTCCGGCTTGGCAGAGGCAGCATCTGACGGGCGCGCGTTCGGTTTGGCCTGTTGGGCAGGGTTTGGTTTGCCCGGATCGGGACGCGCCGCGCGATCCGCCTGGCCGACCTTTTCAATCACGCCTTCTTTTTGCAGAACATCCAAGTGCGATTTCAAAATGGTCATTGCATCTTCGTTCTGCGCCACCTTTGGGAAGGCCAACAACAGGGCGGCTTTTTCAATCATGTCTTGTGTGACACCGTCCTCGTCTTCGGTCTTTCGCGCTTTCAGGTAGCTTCCGACTTCAGACAAACCTGTTATGTAGGACTTCATTGCCTGGGTCAGCCGCGCATCATCAGACCCAAGCCCTTGCGACAGATCCTGAATGACTTCGGTGTCGCCATCTATCATCACGGCCATGGACACCGCTGCGCCCGACGGCGTGGTGCCACGAAAAATCAAACCAACGGCCAATAAACCCGGAATACGATCTGCTATCTTACGAAAACTCGGCATGCTGTCACCTCTGCATTTTATGCGTCACGTTTCGTCTTATCGCGAAACAATTAACCGGTTATTAACACTAAATGCGGACCTGTCCAATGGGGCAGATGCTATATGTGTCAGAATGATCTGCAGATCGGGGACAATATGTGATCCAAAGACAAGGCCGACAGATCCCAAGTGACGTCAGTTGGTGTCGTTGGCATTTGATGCACCAGTGTCGTCCTCATCGGCGCCGCACTCTCCGACCAGCTCTTCATAGCGCGCAACAATCCAGCCTGTCCCATCTTCGGGGATCTGCTGCTCAAGCGTGTCCGACAAGCCGCTGAAGATCTGTGCCGAACGGCTGTCTTCGACCATCGCAACTGCATCATTGACCATGACCTGATCGTATCCGATCAGCGCAATTGCGACCAAGACACCGCCGCGCAATGCGCCGAACAAAAACCCAAGTGCGGAATCAACCGGTCCCAGGACGGAGGCGCGGACCAAACCAGCAAACAATGGGGTAAAGATTGACACCACAACCAGCGCCAATGCGAAGACCGCGGCAAAAGCAGCGATGATCGCCAGCTCGCAGCTTTCCGTGAGGAAGCCACCAACAACGGGGATTTCCTTGACCAGCGGTTCGACCTGTCCGGCAAAGACAAACGCCAAAACTGCCGCAGCGATCCAACCGATAATCGACATGATCTCCCGCATAAAACCACGGGCATAAGCCAGCAGAGCCGAGATAATCACAACGCCGGCGACAATGCCGTCCACCAGAGTAAAACCTTCCATTGCGCCCTCTCACTATTTTGCAGCAAGGGTTCACCCTGCTCCGAACACATCACCGACCAAGGTCACAAGATCAGGCAGAGCCTGCACTGCAAGTCCCGATTGGGTTCCCGTTTTGCTGCGCCGTGGCAACACCGCTTGGCAAAAACCAAGTTTCGCGGCTTCTTTCAACCTGTTTTCGGTTTGCGACACCGGACGAAGCGCCCCGGACAGGCTGAGTTCCCCAAATACAACGGTTTCTGCGGGCAATGCGCGGTCTTCACGCGCGCTCAACAATGCAGCGGCGACCGCAAGATCAGCTGCGGGTTCGGAAACGCGAAGACCGCCTGCCACGTTCAGATAGACATCTCGTCCGGCAAAAGGAATCCCGCAGCGTGCTTCCAGCACTGCCAAGATCATCGCCAAACGCGCACCGTCCCAACCCACCACCGTACGACGCGCTTGAGAATGGGGCGATGGCGCGACAAGAGCCTGAAATTCGACCAGAACCGGGCGCGTGCCTTCGATGCCGGCAAACACAACGCTGCCTGGTTGCGGGGTTTCGCGGTCCGACAAGAACAAAGCCGAAGGGTTGGACACCTGCGCCAAACCGCCGCCCGTCATTTCGAAGACGCCGATCTCATCGGCTGGGCCGAACCTGTTCTTGACCGCGCGCAAGATTCGGAACTGGTGGCCGCGCTCGCCCTCAAAATACAGCACCGTGTCGACCATGTGTTCAACGACCCGAGGTCCGGCGATCTGGCCTTCTTTGGTCACATGCCCGACCAGCACCACCGAGATACCGCGCTTTTTGGCAAAGGTGACCAGTTCATGACAGGCCGCCCGCACCTGGCTGACGGATCCAGGCGCGCTGTCGACAGTATCAAGCCACATCGTCTGGATTGAGTCGATTATTGCGATGTCCGGGGCCTCGGATTCCAACGTGGTCAGGATGTTGCGCAGATTGGTGTCGGTACCCAGTTTAACTGGCGCGTCAGTGAGCCCGAGGCGTTGCGCTCGCAACCGCACCTGGCCTGCGGCTTCCTCGCCGGAAATATAAACGGCCTTGAGGCCCGATTTGGCAAAAGCCGCCGCCGCTTGCAGCAACAAGGTTGATTTGCCGATGCCGGGATCGCCTCCGACCAAAATGGCTGACCCTTCGACAAGTCCGCCACCCAACACACGGTCCAACTCGCCCAGACCTGACAAGGCGCGGATCGGCGCGATATCTTCCGTTGCCAAATCACCCAACGGAATACCGCGCCCTCGCGCCGCTCCCAGCCCTTTTTTGGAGGGTCCAGAGGCCAGGGGCAGCTCTTCTGTTATCGAATTCCACGCGCCACAGGCTTCACATTTGCCCGCCCATTTGGTGGTTGCATTGCCACATTCGGCACAAACAAATCGTGTGACGGGCTTTGCCATTACCGCGCCTCCTTGGATCGCCACCGTGCGGTCCAAGACCCCAATAACATAGACGCCACCACAAGCCCTGAAAACACATAAAGCCCCCATGCGGTTTCAACAGTGGCCAACGCCACCCCATTGACGATGACGATATAGAGCGCGATCAAAAAAATATCCGCCATCGCGAATTTGGCCATGATATCGAGCATCGGCACCAATTTGCGCGATGCCAGCCCGGTCTGGATCAACAACAACCCGGCCAATTTCACAACAGGCGCCACCAGAGCAAAAAATGTCACCAACAAAGCCAAGACCACGTCAGTCTGCCATAGCGATTGTAACCCGGTAACAATACTGATCTCCGACAGGCCAAACACCGGCAACAATCCGGCGCGCATCAAAGGGGCGAACCAGACGATCGGGAACGCCATCAACGTCAAGAAAGTCAGAACGGGCAGCAGGTGTCTCATGATCTACCACCTATGATGTGCCGCTGAATTTGGCAAACAGACAGTCCGGATGTAAAGGTTTCATTGTCCCGATAAGCCGTAAATCGCATCCGCATGCCGACCCATGCGTCGGAGCTTGCCCGCAACGGGCGAACCCTCAACGGGACGCCAGGGGTCGTGCCCGAGAGCATGCAGGAAGGCGCACGCGTATTTCAGGCCCCGCCAGCGCTGTTGACAAAGATGGCGTCGCACAACCACCCTATGCAATCCATCGAAAGACGCGTGCCGGCGCGACGATCGTTGCACCTTGCCCCCGCAGAATTTCTGTTGGCCAAGGCTTCGATACAATCTTTACGGTTTTTTCTCGTTCCCCGCCTTCGCTGATCCCCCAATTGCGCAACACAGCTTTCCCAGGAGGGGGCAGCTTTCATGGGCTGCTCCGATATGCGACATGTGCCAAAAGTTCTCTGTCATCAAATCGACCCAAACTGCCTTCTAAGCGCGGGTCTCAGTCATGTTACGTTCTGTTCCAATATCGTGGAACAATCTTGACTTGTGATCTGTTCCTAACATTATGACACTGTCACACAGCGAGAGCCCCCAATGTCTGACGACCCTTCACTTGACCCCGTTGACAGCGATTTCATTGAAAAGATTGGGCTGAGCGCTCAGACCGATGAGCCGCCATATCTTGCGGGGCGGGCGTTTGGGGCGTTGATCAATGCTGGTGACGTTGTTCCCTTCGATGGTGTTGCGACCCAATCAACGGCCAGTCGCTCTCATGTCGGCTCTCGGCCTCGCATTTTTGCACAAGCTGGGTCGGCGAAACGAATACGGAGGCCTCATGAGCCAGGCGACTTCTTCGAGCTTGCTCTGAGCCCTCGTGCCAGGTCGGTGGAAGGTATCCAGAAGCGAAACGGTGCGATCCGCGAAGACATCGCCGAGACAATTCAACACCGTCCGAGCGGTGCAGATGCCGGTGGATGCCTGACAGAAGCTGCGGATTTTTATGCCGTATGGGATACCGCTGTGGCATCGGCTTTGAACGCACGCAATTTCTCAACAGATCCCAAACGAGGGCAGCGGCCCGCAGCTGCAAAGGACCTAGACCGATGACCCGCAAGACCGACAATGCCGCCCAACGTCCTGGCGATGATGCTCCTGAAACCATGGAAGCTGAACCTCAGCGTTTGACATTCGCGTCCGACGACGGTGCGTCGCGTTCCATCTGGATCGCTGCCCTGTTGGTGTTGCTCATCGTTGGCTGGATGGGCAGTGGGTTTGTTTTTCCCTCGGGCGATGACACCATTCGCGTCACTGTGCGAGAGGACCCAAAGCCTGTTGCCGTCGCTGTCACCACATCCGCAGCAGAGACCGTCACACTGTTCTATCAGGCCGAGGGCCAAGCGCTGCCTGACCGCGACACAATGATGCGTGCTGAGATTTCTGGTGATATCGCCGAAGTCTTGGTGGGCAAGGGACGGAATGTATCAGCGGGGGATGTCATCGCCCGCTTGGATCCGACCAACAATAACGCCGATGCGAACCGTGCGGCTGAAGCTCTCATCCAAGCGCAACGCGAGCTCGACAACGCAGAACAACTGCTGGAACGCGGTGTTGCCACAACGGATCGTGTGGTCCAGGCGCGGGCTGCTCTGGCCTCTGCTCAGGCGCAGGTCACAGCCGTGGAACAAGCCGCAGAAGCGCTGACGATCACCGCAGCCTTTGACGGGCGTATCGAGACGCTTCACCTTGATGAAGGCGAATTTGTATCGGGCGGCGCAGAGGTTGGTCGTCTGGTGGACATCACACCTTTGACTGTTGCCATTCAGGTGCCGCAACAATCACTAAACCGTCTTTCCGTTGGTCAGCCTGCCACGGTTCGTTTCATCACGGGTGAAGAACGTGTTGGGGTCGTGACGTTTGTTGGCACATCCGCGGCGTCCGAAACCCGTACCTTCCTGGCCGAGATCGAAGTAGAGAACGCAGACGGAGCAATTCCCGCCGGTATCTCTGCCGAGGTCATCATCCCGACGGGTGAAGTCACGGCGCACTTTGTGTCACCTTCAATCGTATCATTGGACACCGCGGGTGCACCGGGGATCAAGACAGTCAACGCAGACAACGTGGTCGAGTTTCATGAAATCCAATTGGTGAGAGCGCAGATCGAAGGGATTTGGGTGACCGGCCTGCCTCAGAGCGTTGACATCATCACCGTGGGCCAAGGCTTTGTGAATGAAGCCGAGACCGTCGCACCCATGGCCGGAGAGCAAAGCGAATGAATGCTATAATTGACTTCGCATTCTCGCGGTCCCGCGTTGTGGTTATGGCCCTGATCATGATCCTGTCTGTGGGGACCTACGCCTATGTCTCCATTCCCAAAGAAGCCAACCCAGAAGTCCCGATACCTCTGTTTTATGTGTCCACAGGCCTTGACGGGATTAGCCCGACCGATACCGAACGTTTGCTGCTCGAACCGATGGAAGCCCAGTTTCGGTCGATCTCTGGTCTGATGTCGATGGAGTCCGACGCGTCCGAAGGGTTTGCATCGATCCAGCTTGAATTTGCACCAGGCGGGGACAACCGAGAGGCCCTGGACAAAGTGCGCGAAGCGGCTGACCGTGCGCAGGGCGATTTTCATGAAGACGCCCGTGACATCACCATCACCGAGATCAACACAGCCCTGTTTCCGATTATGACTGCAATCCTGTCTGGTCCTGTGCCTGAGCGGACCCTGAATGATCTCGCTGATAAGATGCGCGAAGAAATCGAAGGTCTGGGCGGCGTCCTTGAAGTGAGTATTGGTGGCCAACGGTTTGAGTTCGTTGAGGTTCTGATCGACCCCACAGTGTTTGAAACATACAACCTGTCGTTCGACGAACTGATTGGGCAAATCCAACGTAACAACCGCCTGGTTGCTGCGGGTGCGATCGAAACGGGTGCGGGTCGGATCGTACTCAAGGTGCCCGGTTTGATCGAAGACCTGGCGGACGTGATGGCAATGCCGGTAAAAGTGCGGGGCGATGCCGTGGTGACCTTTGGCGATGTCGCGACGATCCGGCGCACGTTTGAAGACCCGACCTCCTTTGCCCGCATCAATGGTCAGCCAGCCTTGGCGCTCGAAATCAGCAAACGATCTGGCGCCAATATTATCGACACGGTGGATGCGGTGAAAACAGTGGTCGAAGCCCTCCGTGTCGATTGGCCCGACAATGTAGAGGTGACGTATCTGCAAGACCAATCCGTTCGGGTCAAAGATATGCTGTCTGATCTTGAAGCCAATGTGATTGCTGCTGTGATCCTTGTGATGATCGTGGTCGTCTTTGCCTTGGGCACGCGATCCGCTTTGCTTGTCGGCCTCGCCATTCCTGGTGCGTTCTTGGCGGGCGTCGTGGCGCTCTGGGCGATGGATTTTTCCATCAACACCATCGTTTTGTTCGCGTTGATCCTTGTTGTCGGGATGCTGGTTGATGGTGCCATCGTCACCACCGAACTGGCCGACCGAAAACTGCAGGAAGGCCAGTCGGCACAACAGGCCTTCCGTGAGGCCGCCAAACGAATGGCATGGCCGATTATCGCCTCAACAGCCACCACGTTGTCGGTGTTCTTTCCGCTGCTGTTCTGGACAGGCATGATGGGTGAATTCATGAAATATCTGCCCATCACTGTCATCCTGACCCTTTCGGCATCATTGTTCATGGCGCTGATTTTTATCCCGGTCATGGGCGGTTTGATCGGCAAACGTACCCCACAATCCGCCAAAGCGAAGGCTGTTCTTCATGCGGCAGAAAACGGTGACCCCCGTCAGATGACGGGGGTTACGGGCGGTTATGTACGGCTTCTTGAATGGGCAATTACCCGTCCCGCGGCCACCTTGCTGTTGGCGGTCGCATTGTTACTGGGCGGGTTCAGCGCCTACGGTCAATTCGGTAAGGGGGTCAGCTTCTTTCCTGCGATTGAACCTGATTTCATGCAGGTGCAAGTCCGCGCCCGTGACAACTTCTCTATCTTTGAACGCGACGCATTGGTGCGGGCCGTCGAGGACCGGATCCTTCCCTATGACGAGGTTGCCAGCATTTATGCAAGGTCCTTGATGTCTGCGGGACAAGGCGATGAAGAGACGATCGGCACATTGCAATTGGAACTGATGCCGTGGGACACTCGCCGCACCGCCGCTGAGATTGGTGTCGATATCCGTCAAAGCGTGTCCGACATCGCTGGGATTGACGTGCAGGTGCGAACCGAAAGCGATGGGCCGACTGCGGGCAAACCCGTCAATCTGCAAATTACGGCCCGCAACCCCAATGTACAGGCAGATGCCGTTCAACGGGTCCGCGACATCATGGAGCAGTTAGGTGGCTTTACCGATGTGACCGATACCCGACCTGTGCCAGGCGTCGAGGTCTCCATCCTTGTGAACCGTGCAGAAGCCGCCCGTTTCGGGGCGGATGTAAGCCTGTTGGGTCAGGCCCTTCAACTGCTCACCCAAGGCATCACTGTTGCCGATTACCGCCCAGACGATGTGGATGGAAGCCTGGATATCCGAGTGCGCTTCCCCCGCGAAGACCGCACACTCGCCGAACTCGGCGGCCTTCGCGTGCCGACAACATCCGGTTTGGTGCCCATTTCGAATTTTGTCACCTTTGTGCCGTCTGAACGGACAGGCGTGATCCGCCGCATTGATGAAAAACGGGTGGCGACCATCGAGGCCAACGTCGCCCCTGGCATTTTGGTCAACGATCAGGTCACAGCGCTCAGTGCGGCGTTGGACGCTGCCGATCTGCCCGATGGTGTGGCCTACAGCTTTGCAGGTGAGGCCGAGGATCAGGCCGAAAGCATGATCTTCCTTGTCGGGGCATTCATCACCGCGATCTTTTTGATGTTCGTGATACTCGTCTTGCAGTTCAACAACTTCTACCAAGCATTGGTGGTCATGTCGGCGATCGTCTTCTCCATCGCCGGCGTTCTGCTGGGCTTGATTGTAACCGGCCGCCCGTTTGGCATTGTCATGGGCGGAATCGGCGTCATCGCATTGGCGGGGATTGTGGTGAACAACAACATCGTGCTGATCGATACTTACAACGCGCTCAAAAAAGCGGGTCAATCCCCGCTCGAGGCAGCACTGCGCACAGGGGCACAGCGTCTGCGGCCCGTGATCCTGACATCCCTGACAACAGCACTTGGGCTGATGCCCATGGTGATCGGAGTGAACCTGAATTTTTTCACCCGTACGATCATTTATGGCGCACCCTCAACGCAGTTGTGGACAGAATTGTCATCTGCCATCGCAGGGGGTCTGGTGATCGCTACGGTCCTGACGCTGGTCGTAACGCCCGCCATGCTGATGCTGGGGGAAAAACGGGCCCGCAGAGGCGTTCCCGCATCGGCCGTTCTTGCGGAATAATCATCCCAACCGGCACCCAGTTCGCAGCAGCAACAGTCTGTTTCGTCCCGCAGACCGTATATCCGCTCAAGGCGCAATTTCACGGTTGCGGTGAATGTCTGGTGTAAATGGCATTTGTGTAACCGTGCTTTTGGTTGAGACCCGCTCTGCTCAAGCCCTCAATCCGAACGGTGGCTTCATCCGAGGCGAGAGAGTCAAGCATCGAAACCGTGGATGAAAAAGGCGGCAAAAAACAGACAGAGACGCGCAAAACATTCTGGCAACAGGCTGCTGTTATCTTGGGCGCAGAGAGAAGCGATGGGCAAAGCCACGAGTGGCCGCTATGCGCAGTTTGTCGCGTTTGCAAAGTTTCCGGATAAAAGTTTGGTGACGGCGGCCCAGTTCGCTACACCGACCCAAGTGGAGGTTTCGGAAAATACTCAAACGAACCCGACCAATATTAACTTGATTTTTGCAGTTCAAATAATACAATAACGCGTAAAGGTTCCCCTCCGATGATAAGAACCCAAGGGGTTCTCCATCAGGATAGGTAGTCGGAGGGGTCGCATCCTCAGTAGTAGTGTCGGGTGCCTGCACTGAAAATATCATACTCGCTTCGTATCTGTTTGGCAATTTTACTGTGAGAGCTGGCATCATCCTGCTCCCATTTGCGGAATATTGCCCAGTTAAAGTAGTCGGCAATTTGCAGGCCATAATGCGCACGAGAAGAGTGGTGCATTACCCTATATGGCGTGCCTGCTGTAAGCATGTTTGCCAGAACTTTCTTTACCGCCTTTTCGATAGCCTTGCGCTTTTTCGCAAGGGGTATGCTATCTGTGATAACCACTACTTCACCTACTCCATGTGGGGCCTTTTCAACGGCATACTTCAGAAGGTAGCCTAACATCCTGGGATAAAATTTCTCCGGCGGCTGTAGAGCCGGACCCGTTTTTCGCTTTTCAATGACTACTGAATCTACCGATTTATGCGGTACCGAATGAGCAAGCATCGAGAAAACCTTGTCTCGAACGTATTTGTTGTCATCAGCGCAATGAAAATACTCCATTTCGATACGAGGCATCAATCTGTGTTCGATTAAGTCATACTTATACGTGTCAAGGTACGTATGAAGTTTAAAAGGGCGGTACAGGCTGACACAAGTGAGAGTAAAGTACTTCGAACCTGTCGGAGAAAAGTTAAAGTTCCCGCCTTCATCGAGAAATATGTACAATGTAGGCAGCACGAACGAAGGTGATTCATCAGTCATCAATGGTTCAACGCTCATGTGGTCACTTATTGAGAGTTTTTACCTACAGACGCGCTTGAATGGAAGTCAACATATGGAAATTACAGAGTAAATAAGTTCCGCGACTGATCACTCTGGGCTGCTTCCTATATTCGCTGGGCACAGTATGGCGTTGAACGGGCGCCAAGCGTCCATGTTCCAATCCTTTTCCACACTTTTCTTGATTATGTGGAGGTCTTTTTGAAAATCTGGAACACAGGAAATGTCTCCGCCTAAGAATGTGAACGAACGTTCATAGTTGATTATTCCCAATGACATAATTGTGATTGTGACTTGAGAGCCGACTTCGATCTCTTGGGTAGGGAAACCAAATATTTCTTCACTTTCATCGTTCGACGATTTGAACACCTCTTCGCCTTTGAAGTTCCCGTTCCCACCTGAGTGACAGGTCCAGAACTTGCCAAGCAGCTCGGATTCGTTTCGCAAGCCGGCCATGCGATGGGGTTTTCGCACCACCTACCGGACAGTGCTCCGCCAATTCTCAGCGCCGCAAGCTAACATGTCCGTCTGGTCAAGTCTGAAGTTTTACACGCAAAGACTGGCGGCGTATCGCACCCCGATAAGACAGGTGCGCCCACATATCCAGATCGGCCATCTCCCTCGCAGCACCAATCATCTTTTGGTTATGAGGCCTGATGTGAAGCAGGGATACGCCTTTTTCATGAAGCATATTCAGCTCATTTTCAACAATCGCATCGACGTCCGCTATTTTGTGCGTCGAGACGCAATTGGAGTTTTTAAGTTCTTCGCCCAAGCCTGCGTAAACTGCGCCAGATGTCAGCGCCCAGCCGGGCCTCTTCGGGCAAGCGATCGGGGTTAACCCTCGGTGGGTAAGTTGAGTGTCAGATTCTGACCCCGTTTGATATATTGCAAGGAGCTTTCGCCAATGGCGGCGACCCGGCCACCATCGACGGCGTCGCCGATCTCGACCTTGACGTAGCGACCATTGGACAGGCGGACCAAAGCCCGCCGATCAGACGGCGCGCCATAGACCCCGATCAGGTTCACCCGGCGCAGCGAGATGGCGTTTTCGATGGTGGCCTGGCGGGCGACGGAGGCGCGTGTCGGGATTTGCGGGGCGGTTGTTGTGGGCGCCCGTGCCGCGACGCGGGTGACCGTGGGCTGACTGGTGGCACGCGCGGCTGCAATGATCTGGGCGATATTGCTTGGGCGCAGCGCCGGGTTGCGCGAGCGCCGGATCGCAAGCTCAGACCCCAATTCCAATACCGCCCGGTTCGAGGCCGCAGTGCCTAGAATGCCCGCAGTGCTGGCTGCGCTGGCGATGGCCGCTGCTGAAGCGATAGCTTGCTCGGATATGGGCCGGGGCCGGGGCTTCAAGGCCGCCAATTCTGCGCGGCTGAACCCGGCAAGCGCCGCGCGCTCCATCAACTCGGCGGCATTGTCTGGTCGACCGCGGGGGCGGAGGGCCGCCAAGCCATTGGCTGGCCCTAAGGTCGCATCGCCCGCGCCGTCGGCAATCGGGCGTGGGGTCCGGCGTGGATTCGGGCGTGTGGTTTCGGCAAGCGCAAACCGGACGCGGACACCTTCGGGGGTCAATGTGCCATCAACGGTCGGCGCAACCAGCCCGTTTTCATCCAGCGCAAAGCTGACCCCTGGCGCGACGGGCGGACGCGGCGTCACCAGCCGAAGATCACGTCCTTGTACATAGCCGGGCAAGGCCACGGCGTCGCGCGCGTCGACATTTGGGTCCAGCGACGCGAGGTAGAGATCCTCCAGCCCTCTGATCACCGGCTGTGGAATGGGATCGGGGCTGCGGATCCACACACCCGTTTGGGCAAAACGGGCCTCGGCTTCCAACAGGGTGACCCGGCCTGTGGCACGCGGCAAGTCCAGATCATCGTCGATACCGCGCAGCTCTGGTGGGGCGAAGTCTTCGGGCAAGACGGGTTCGGTATCGGCGAGCTCTAATGCGTCGAGCTCTTGGGGACTGAGGATGACCAGCTCCAGCGCGGGGCCCGGTGATGTCGCAGGCAAATCGGGCTGTCGTGTATCGCCCGCAGGATCAAGGTCTGCCAGGGGTTGGATGGTCACCACACTGTCGGGCGATACAGTCGATGTGTTGAAACCGATCGGCATGTTGTCGGGTGTGAAGATCGCTTGTTCTGGCGCGTCTTTGAACAACATCAACGCGACCGCGCCAATCAGCAAAATTGCCAGCAATGCGCCGGTCAGTATCAGACCGATGGGCTTGCGCTTCTTGTTCAGCGGCGCAGGGTTGCCGAGGCCCAGATCGTTGCGCGACTGGCCCAGAAGCGCAGGGCTGGGGGCTTCTGCAACAGAGGTGTTTTGGGCTGTGGTTTGGACGACAGGCTCTGGCCTGGGGCTTTTGACGATCGCGGCCAGCCGTGCCAAGACCGCTGGCGAGGGTTGCCCCCGCGCAGGCGAAATGGTCGACAATGCCACGTCAGGCGCCGCTCTTGTGGGCGCAAATCGCTCTGGCGCGATCTCTTCGGCGTCGGTCCTGTCAGATTTCGCATTTGGCGCGAATTGAGGCTCGCTACGGGCCGCTGGCGCTGTCGCAGGCGGGTTGTTGGTGTCGTTGGCAGATGTCTTCGGCGCACCAAATCCAAGCCCCGACAACCTTCCGCGCAGCCGCGCGGCGGGGGTCGATGAAGCAGGGCTTGGGTCCTGATCCTGATCCTGATCCCGTTCCTGTTCTAGCCCAATCTGTGACGCGGCTTCTGGTGGGTTGCCCGTCGCGCTGTCTGGGGGCGGCGCGCCGGTTGGGGCCCCGGTGGCGGCGTCTCGGGCGCGGCGACTGGCAAAGAAGGACGGGGCCGCGGTGTTCTCAGCCGGGTCGTGCGGAGGGGCGGCGGACGCATTTTCAGCCCCATCCATGTCCGACGCAGAGACGTCTTGCGGTGGCTCATCTAGGGGGGATGCCTCGGCCCCAGGCAGATTTGGCATCATCAGCTCTGCGGCCACCTGTGCGGGATCCAGCTCCACCGCTGGCTCATTGGCGCTGATTTCGGCGTCGGGTCTATCGCTCAGTGCTTCGGGAACATCGATCACAGGCGCGTCGTCACGCATGCCTGGCAGTTTGGCTGAGCCAACGATCCGGATCGGCACTGGATCTCGTTCCAATGGATCGTTGGGGTCGAGCAAGGCTTTTGCGGCGCTCGTGGTGCCAAACATCGGCTCGCCTTCGAACAAATCGCCTGCTGCTCCCTCAGGCGGGATCGCGACAAAACACACAGGGTTGAACCTGTGCTCGGTGGCAAAGGCTTCCGCCTCGACCAGCGTTTCGCGAGCAACGACCGCGACCTGTGCCACATCGTCCTCAAGCACATAATCATACGAAAGCTGGTCCACTGGATAGGGGGTTCGCCCGTCCAGCGCGCTGCGCAGCTGTGCTTCGCGCTTGGCATCGCTTCCAGCCTTTAATTTAACGCTATCGTACAAAATTTCGCTGTTGGGGATCACCAGTTTCGTGGTCACTGCGCCTTGCGCCAACCCGGCTGCGGTCTTGCGCAACCAGGCCAGGCGTTCGGTGATATCTGGATCCTCCAGCGCCACTTCGCCAATACTGACCCATCCGCCTCTGCCCCTATGGAGCAGGCGAATGCCGTCATGATCAAGCGAGAGCGCGAAGCTCGGTCTCATAGTTCACCGTCAATGGCAGGCCTCGTGGCGGGCCTATTTACCATTTATTCAGTAACGCGCATATGGACAAAGGGAAAGAAAAAGCGCCACAGTGTCGGCGAGTTCATGCCCGTTGTTCGTTCGGAAAAGTCTTATGTCACGGTTTTTCACCACAAGATTGTTTTTTGTCTCGTTTTTGGTCGCAATGGTTGGCGTTGGCGCAGCGAAACCCGCGCCTGCAGATGAGCAAGGTACGTTGTCGATCACCGGGCGTGGCGAGGTTACAGCGACCCCGGATCTTGCGACGATCACCATGGGTGTTGTCAGCCAGGCCAAAACCGCCGCCGAGGCGCTTTCAGACAACAATGATCGGCTTGCGGGGGTCTTCGCCGTGCTGAGCGCGGCCGGAATCGAGGACCAGGATCGTCAGACCAGTGGTCTTACGGTCCAGCCCAACTGGGTCTATCCGAGCAGCAATGTCGCCAACAGACCGCCGCGGATCACCGGATATACAGTTTCAAACCGCTTGACCGTGCGGATTCGCGATCTTGAACGACTGGGCGAGATCCTTGACGCCGTGGTGCGCGATGGGGCCAATAAGTTTGAAGGGCTTCGCTTCAGCGTCATCGATCCTGGCCCCTTGCTCGAACAGGCGCGCAAAGCCGCGGCCGCAGATGCCTTGCGCACGGCTCAACTCTATGCCGAGGCGTTGGGCATCGGTCTGGGCCCGGTGCGCAGAATCGCCGAAAACGACAGGGAGGCGCAGCCGATGATGATCCGCGCCGAAGCCATGAGGGCCGCCGACAGGGCTCAAAATGTGCCCGTGGCCAGCGGTGAAGTCCGCTATTCCAGCACTGTCAACATCACCTGGTTGCTGGAGCAATAGCCCAAAAGGGCGGATCGTGCTGATGCGCGTCGATCCTCGATGCAGGCCCCGGGCGCAGAGGCGCCTTTTGCCGACCCTGTCCCCTCCGCTCTGCCGGCCAACGCACGCAGGTATCACGGAGTGTTAAGATATCGGCCGTAAATTCGGCATCGGTTAACCATTACTCAGGACTGTTTCATCGGGGGCGACCCCGGTCTGGAAAAGTCGACTTGGCCGGGGTGGCGCCTGGCTCTGGATGCCCCGATTTGGGGCTGAAACGCGGGTCCGTTTTTGGCGGCCGCCACCTTTATCGTCCTTGCACAATGTAAGGTTTGTTGCTCAGACAGAGCTGCTTTTGCTCCGTATCGGTTCGCCCGACCGGGTGCGTATCTGTGACCAAGACCCGGGCCATTTCGCCGGTTGGACATTCCCCAAATGCAGATCCTAAGCCGAAGATCCCAATCCGCAGCCCCAATCCGCAGGCCCAAGCGCTGCTGCGCAAAGGGACAGGATCCTCAAGGACGCAAGGCCTTTGGATGTCTGATATCCTCAGCAGCCCCGCAAAAAAAGGCCGCTCCAGCTATAAGAGCGGCCCTTGCGCAATGTTCAATCCGTCTATGCCGTGGCCTTTGCCAGAGCCTGGTCCAAATCGCGGATCAGATCCGCCGGGTCTTCGATCCCGATCGACAAGCGCACCACATTTGGCGCCGCGCCAGCGGCCTCTTGCTGTTCGGGCGACAGCTGGCGGTGGGTGGTCGAGGCCGAATGGATGATCAGCGAGCGCGCATCGCCCAGATTGGCGACATGGCTGAAAATCTCAAGAGAATCGACCAGCTTGACACACGCATCATAGCCGCCCTTGACCGCAACTGTGAATAAAGCACCTGCGCCTTTGGGGCAGATCTCCTTGACCCGGTGATAATAGGGCGAGGATGGCAGACCCGCATAGGTCACATAATCCACGCGCGGATCGTTCTCCAGCCAGGTTGCGATCTCGATGGCATTCTTGACATGCTTTTCCATCCGCAACGACAAGGTCTCAATTCCCATCAGGGTGTAATGGGCCCCTTGCGGATTCATCGTCATGCCAAGATCGCGCAGACCAATGGCGATCGAGTGGAAGGTGAAGGCCATTGGGCCCAAGGCCGCGCCAAAGCACAAGCCGTGATAGGCGGGCTCGGGCTGGCTGAGGCTTGGGAATTTGTCGTTGGCCATCCAATCAAATTTGCCGCTGTCAATGACGCACCCGCCGGTGACAGTGCCGTTGCCGGTCAGGTATTTGGTGGTCGAGTGGACAACCAAGGTCGCGCCATGTGCGATCGGATTGCACAAATACGGTGTCGCACTGGTGTTGTCGACGATCAGTGGCACGCCAGCGGCGTCGGCGACATTGGCCACAGCGCGCAGATCCGTGATATAACCGCCTGGATTGGCGATGCTTTCGCAGAACACCGCACGGGTGTCGTCGTTGATCGCTGCCGCGACGGCTTCAAGATCGTCGAAATCGACGAAGGTGCAAGACCAGCCGAACCGCTTGATGGTCTGGCTGAATTGGGTGACGGTGCCGCCGTAGAGCCGGGTCGAGGCCACAATGTTCCTGCCCGGTCCCATCAACGGAAACAGCGCCATGATCTGGGCGGCATGTCCAGAGGCGCAGCAAATGGCACCGGCCCCGCCTTCAAGCGCGCAAATCCGGTTGGCCAAGGCCGACACGGTCGGGTTGGTCAGGCGCGAGTAGATATTGCCAACTTCCGCCAAGTTGAACAATGCAGCCGCGTGATCGGCGTCGCGGAACACATAAGCGGTGGTTTGGTAAATCGGCACCTGGCGTGCGCCGGTGGCAGGGTCAGGCGTAGTGCCTGCGTGAATTTGTGCAGTCTCAAAACCCATTGGGGTGTCGGTCATCTTGTTTCTCCTTCGACGATCGCGCCCGATAGTCATGCGCGCGGATCAATTGCGCGCACCTTAGTCGCGCGCGCGGCGAAGTCCACACCCATTCCCAACCCAAATCAATTGGAACAATATTCCGGAATTAAATTCTATTTTGGGTTTTTCTGGAAGAAAGGTCTTCTATGCGTCCAAACAGAGCCCAGAGCCCGCACCCATTTTTGACCCGGTCTGCGCTGCGGCCATCCGCGCGCCATGGCGGTTTCACCGATACCGTTGGTCTGGCGCCTGCGATCCGGCCATAGCGCTAAAAAGACAGCGCCGGTATCTGGATTGATGGCGGCCCAAAATCAGATCGCAAGCGTGTGATCAGGTCACTTTGAGCGCCAGGTGATCAAAGCGGTCGCAACAAAATTCCACAAGGCGGCGATCACCGCGCCGGTCAGGCTGGCAAACTCGGCGTGCGGGATTGCTTCGAACACGGCATGTGCAACGCCGATATTGGCGATGGCGCCGATGGAACAGGCGACATAAAAGCTGAGCAATCCGACAATCATCTCGGTCCCCCGCAAGGACCGGTCTTGATAGGTCAGCACATTGTTCAAAAAAAAGTTCGTGGTCATGGCGGCCAGTACCCCCAGACTTTGCGCCAGAGCAAAGCTCTGTGTGCCCGCGCTGAGGGCCAGCCGCAGCACGACCAGTTGCACGATCACACCTGATGCGCCAACCATCAAGAACAGGATCATCCGGATGGGCAGCACGCCTCCGGTCAGCCGTGCCACCAAGAGCGCCAAGAACTCGGCGGTGACAGCGGCATTCAGCTTGCTGTCGCCGTGCTTGCGGTCGCGGAAGATATAGCCCACCTCGTCGATGCTCCACCGGCCCTTGGCGGCCGCCAGCATATCGGCCAGGATCTTGAACCCTTGGGTTTGCAATTTGCCCTCGACCAGATTGAAACTGCGCCGCCGGATCATGAAAAATCCGCTCATCGGATCACTGGCCTTGATGCGCAGCATCCGCTTGGTCAGGTTTGTGGCAAGTTCAGAGCCCCAGGCGCGCAGCGCGGAAAACCCATTTCCGATTGAGCCGCCCTCGACATGGCGCGAGCCAATCACCAGATCCAGCTCTGGCGCGGCGCGAAACCGTGCGACCATCTCGGCCAGCTTGGTTTCATCATGCTGCAGGTCCGCGTCCATCACCGCGACCAGCTCTGAGGTGCTGGACAAGATGCCCTCGATGCATGCACCGGCCAAGCCACGCCGGTCCAGCCGGTGGATCAATCGCACACGGTCATCGTCAAGTGCGACCGCTCCGACTTCTTCATAGGTGCCGTCGGGGCTGTTATCATCGACGAAAACGGCTTCCCAGCGGATATCGGGCAAAGCCGCGTCCAGCAGCGCCAGAAGGGGCCGCACATTCTGGCGCTCGTTGAATGTGGGGATGACAATGCTCAGTTCTGCTCTCATCGGGTCGTATTGCGCAAAGTTGTGGTCCAACGCAAGCGGCTTGGCCTTCGCCTGCGCCTGACTTATAGACACGGTCAGAGGAGCCCTGGAGGAGCCAAGCTGATGCGCCGTGCTGAACTGATCCGTAAAACCGCCGAGACCGCAATTTCCGTGTCGGTCGATCTCGATGGCGCCGGACAATATGACATGCGAACCGGCGTGGGGTTCTTTGACCACATGCTTGACCAATTGGCCCGGCACGCCTTGATCGACATGACAATTCGCTGCGAGGGCGATCTGCATATCGACGACCATCACACCGTCGAGGACGTTGGCATCGCTCTGGGTCAGGCCATTGCTCAGGCGGTCGGCGACAAGCGCGGTATCGTGCGCTATGGCGCGTGTCTGCTTCCGATGGACGACACATTGGTGCGTGCCGCTCTTGATATTTCTGGACGCCCGTTTCTGGTCTGGAAGGTCGATTTTACCGCTCAGAAGATTGGCACGTTCGACACAGAGCTGGTGCGCGAGTTCTTTCATGCTTTCGCCGTGCATTCCGGGCTGACCTTGCATGTTGAACGTCTCGATGGGATCAACAGCCACCATATCGCCGAAGCCGCATTCAAGGCGGTTGCGCGGGCCTTGCGAGAGGCCTTGGCCATTGATCCACGTAAATCTGATGCGATCCCGTCGACCAAAGGTGTCCTGTGAACACGGTTTTGATTGATTACGACTCGGGCAATTTGCATTCGGCGCAAAAGGCTTTTGAACGCATGGCCGCCGAAGGCGCAGGGGGCGGTGTGGTTGTGACCTCAGACCCGGATGTGGTCGCCAAAGCGGACCGGATCGTGTTGCCAGGCGATGGTGCGTTCCCATCCTGCCGCGCTGGTTTGCGCAGCTTTGACGGTCTCGAAGAGGCATTGCGAGAAGCTGTCGAACAGCGCGCCGTGCCTTTTCTGGGGATCTGTGTCGGTATGCAGTTGATGGCAACGCGCGGTCTGGAATACCGCGACGTGGCCGGGTTTGGCTGGATCGGCGGCGATGTGGCGCGGATCGCACCGTCCGATCCCGACTTGAAAGTGCCCCATATGGGGTGGAACGATTTGGTGATAGAGCGACCGCACCCCGTGCTCGAAGGGGTGCGCACGGGAGATCACGCTTATTTCGTGCACTCTTATGCAGCGCAGGTCACGGATCCGGCGCAGCGGCTGGCTTATGTCGACTATGGCGGTGAGGTCACGGCGATTGTTGGCCAGGACACCAAGATCGGCACGCAATTCCACCCCGAAAAGAGCCAATCCACCGGCCTGCGCCTGATTGCGAATTTCTTGCGCTGGGCCCCCTAGCTTTGGGGCTCTGCCCAGACACTCAGACGACAACCCCAGGCGGCAAAACCATGCCAGCACCCGAGGCCAGCACCCGAGCGCAGACCCGTGACAACAGACCCACAATCAGCCGTGCGGAACCCGACGCGCGCAGTTGGCCGGTGAAGGCCCACCCGCCTTAGGCGCCCCTGCAGACGGTCTTGGCAGAGCCCGGTTCCAGACCGTCCTGATCGGTCACCAGCGCCACGCAACGGGCTAGGGGTATTGCGTGATCAGTTGACCCGAGCCCAGACACCACCGTCGCGACAAATGCCAAACACACAGCCCTTGACGGTCAGCGTATCGCCGCTCAGTTGCAGCTTCGAGTTATAGGTCTTGTCGCGATCTGGTGACCACACTTTGCCGCCGGAATACGCGCCGTCGCCATCGGCTTGCATGTCCCAGATGATGGCGCGGTTCTGGTTTTCAGAGACATATTCGGTGCCGGTATCGTCAAACGAGCGCACCAGCGTGCCGCAAATCCCAAGGTCATCGCAATCGCGAACCAAGATATGTCCGTAATTGCCATTGTCATCGGCGATTGTCTGCCATGTGCCGAAGATCGGATCGGCCAGCGCGGTGGTGCTTGCTGCGATGACACCCGCAGCCGCGAGAACCAGTTTTTTCATCATTGTCTCCTCCCAAGATGTATCAGCGCCAAAAAGGCTTGACGTTATGGTCAATGCCCTGAAAGCCGCACCGCGTTCAAGTGTGACGTTGCGGCCGGTGACGCGCCCTTGGCACAGGCGGCGCACTGGCCTACACCGCCCCAACCCCTAGCTGTCGGAGCGCGCGCCATGATCCTCTACCCTGCGATTGACCTCAAAGACGGCCAGGCCGTCCGCCTGCTGCGCGGCGAGATGGAAGCTGCGACCGTCTTTAACGAAGACCCGGCTGCCCAGGCGCTGGCGTTCCAGGCACAGGGCTGCGCCTGGCTGCATCTGGTCGATCTGAACGGCGCGTTTGAGGGTAAGCCGGTCAATGGCGCCGCTGTCGAGGCGATCTTGTCCGCCACACAGGTGCCGGCACAACTGGGCGGGGGCATCCGCGACATGGCGACAATCGAAATGTGGCTGTCTAAGGGTTTGGCACGCGTCATCCTTGGCACAGTGGCGGTGGAAAATCCCGATCTAGTGCGCGCTGCGGCCAGGGCGTTTCCAGGCCAGGTGGCTGTTGGCCTGGACGCACGCAAGGGGCGTGTCGCCACCCGCGGTTGGGCCGAAGACACTGATGTGCGGGTTACTGATCTGGCCCGGTCGTTCGAGGATGCAGGTGTGGCCGCGATCATCTACACCGACATCGACCGCGATGGCGCGATGCAGGGTCCAAATGTGACGGCGACGGCTGCACTGGCGGCGGCCACCACGCTCCCGGTGATTGCCTCGGGCGGTGTATCGTCGCTCGAAGATCTGGTTGCGCTGCGCGACGCAGGCGGCATTGCCGGGGCAATTTCGGGCCGCGCATTGTATGACGGCGCTCTGGATCTGCGCGCGGCACTCGCCGCTTTGGCCTAGAGCACGTCTTGCTTTGGCCTGATCTTTACCCTTCTGATGCCATGACCTCGCCATTGTTCGCCGCCAGACGGTCGGTGGGGGCCTGTTTTGGCAGGGCACGACTTGAGCTTCACAGCTGGCACTTTGATCGACACATTTTTCGGCCCGATGGCCGTGGAGACCCTGCGCCCTGGTGACAAGGTGGCCACGGTAGAAGCCGGCATGCAGGGCCTCGAAGGCGTGGCGACGGCGCGCCAGTCCGCACGGTTTATGCCATGTCAATTGGTGATCCTGCGTCGCAATGCGTTGGGCCGCGGTGTGCCAGCACGTGATACATTGGTCACCGCCGATCAAATGCTGCGATTGCCGGGCACCCCTTTGACGCGGGTGTCTAGCCTTATGGACGGACGCCGGGTGGTCGCGGCCAAGCCACGCGGTGTGCTGACATTTGTCGATGTGCTGTTGGATCTGCCATGGACGCTGCTGGCCAACGGCGCGCCTTTGTCCGCTCAGCACGAGGTCTCGGTCAAGATGCGACTGCCCGATATCATCAGACCGCCTGCTCTGGCGCGTCCGCCTGCGCTTTTCATTCCAGCCACAGATCGCTAGACCGGCAGTCAAATGTGCCAAGGGACAAGCCTATGCTGAAAACCCGCGTAATTCCGTGTCTGGATGTCAAGGATGGTCGTGTCGTCAAGGGGGTCAATTTCGTCGATCTGATCGACGCCGGTGATCCGGTGGAAGCGGCCCGTGCCTATGACTTGGCCGGCGCCGACGAGCTGTGCTTTCTGGATATCAACGCGACCCATGAAAACCGGGGCACAATGTACGACGTTGTCACCCGCACCGCCGAGGCCTGCTTTGTGCCACTGACCGTCGGTGGCGGGGTCCGCAGCGCCGAAGATGTGCGGGCCTTGCTGCTGGCGGGCGCAGATAAAGTGTCGTTCAACTCTGCGGCTGTGGCCCGACCCGAAGTTGTGGCCGAAGCCGCAGAGCGATTTGGCAGCCAGTGTATCGTTGTCGCCATCGATGCCAAAACCGTCTCGCCGGGCAAATGGGAAATCTTCACCCATGGCGGCCGCAAGCCCACCGGCATTGATGCTGTGGCGTTTGCTTGCCAGGTTGCCCAATATGGCGCGGGCGAAATCTTACTGACCAGCATGGACCGCGACGGCACTCGGGCGGGGTTCAATCTGCCGCTGACCCGCGCGATATCTGACGCTGTCAACATCCCTGTGATTGCGTCGGGCGGCGTTGGAACACTGGACCATCTGGTCGAGGGGGTGACCAAAGGCGGGGCCAGTGCGGTGCTTGCCGCTTCGATCTTTCACTTTGGCGAATTTACCATTGGTCAAGCCAAGGCTCATATGGCCGCGGCTGGTTTGCCGATGAGGCTGCCATGAGCGCGCTGCACGATCTGGCCGCCACCATCGCGGCCCGCAAAACCGCGGATCCAGACAGCTCTTGGACAGCCAAGTTGCTGGCCAAGGGTCCGGAAAAATGCGCGGAAAAATTTGGCGAGGAGGCCATTGAAGCCATCATCGAGGCAATCAAAGACGACAAAGCGAAGCTGACCTCGGAAGCTGCAGATGTGCTGTTTCACTTGCTGGTCATGCTGGCGGCCCGGGATGTCACCTTGGCCGATGTCGAAGCCGAACTGGCCCGCCGCGCGGGGATCTCAGGGATTGCAGAAAAAGCCTCGCGCTGAGGCGTTTGACGAAACATCTGAAATCGCGCGCCCGCACTGGCAGGCCCGATGGCTGTGTCAGCTGATCAGACGCGGATATTCAATGGCCGGACATCGGTTCTGGACCATGACCCGGCCCGCACGGCGCGCACGTGCGGCGGCAATGTCGTCGCGCACGCCCAATTGAGTCCAGATCACTTGAACGCTGGGCAGCTCCAATGCCGCATCGACGACATCTGACACGGCCTCGGAAGCCCGAAACACATCGACCATATCAACGGCGATCGGAATGTCGGACAACGCGGCATAGACCGTCTCGCCCAGCAGGGTCTGCCCGGCGAGGCCGGGATTGACCGGGATGACCCGATAGCCTTTGGATTGCAAAAACTGCGCCACGCTATGGCTGGGCCGGACCGGGTTGGCGGACGCTCCAACCACGGCAATCACGCGCGCGCTGCGCAATATGTCTGCGATCTGAGCATCGGTCACGGCTGTCTCCTGGTTTGTCGCTGTGCTGTCGCACCTCAGGCCCAACTCCAGCTTATCAGCAGGGCTGCCGATAAAAAAGCGCCGGTCTCGAAGGAGTCTTACAGCCGCACGCGCTGGAACGCGGCGGTCTGGCTTTGCAAGAGCGGCCCATCGGGCACAGATGCCCCGGTGTTTCAGATCAGTCCAGCACGGCGGGCCAGTTGTCATTGCCAGATGCGATATGGCCGGGTATGTCTTGCAACCACCGCGCGCGGACGCGCAGATTGGCGTTCAAATACAAACGGTTGTCATAGATTGTCCAGGCTTCGGGGCGGGTCGGAGCGGTGTAGCCGCGCGACACCGCGAAGGCGCAATAGCCTCCATATGCGGGTAGGAAGGCTTGCGGATCGGCGACAAAAGCGTCGCGGGTTTCGGCCGACGAAAAGAGCCATGTCGCTCCATCCTGCTGGGCGGAAAAAGCGACAGATCCGGCAACCGGTTTTGCATCGGTAAAATACCGCACCACATCTGTGCCGCCGACCGCAAACCCACCTTTGACAAAGACCGGCGGCTGTCCCGCCAGTGCTTTGGGGCCCTTGATAAAAGCTGCTGCAACGAGCGGTGCAGCGCAGAACGCAAACAAATGGCGGCGGGTGAACTGATGCATTTTGGGCTCCGTACAGACAAAATGTGACGTGGTTGCCCACGAATTATGCCCAGTCCCGCCGCGCAAAACATCCCCCGCCAACACAGCCGTGATATCATGTGAGACTTGTTACAGCGGCGCAGTCCAGCCCGCCGCCAAAGCCCCCGCGCCAAGGCCCCAGCGCCAAGGCCCCGCGCCAAGGCCCTAGTCAAAGATGTCGACGATTTCCTCCAGCGCCTCGCCAATCCAATAGCCTATGCCTTTTGCCGTCTTTCGGGATTTGCGCTTGGATTTGCGCGGCTTGGGGTCCGTATACTTGGGGTCGGTATATTTGGCGGGTTGTGTGATGCTTTTTGCGGGCTTCACAGGTTTGGTGCGCGCCACGGGCATGGCCTTCATTTCGTGCAGAGGGGCGCCACATTTTCCGCAGGCCAGCTCGTGACCGCCCCGCGCCCGAAGCTGCAAAATCGTGCGCGCGCCGCAATAGCAGCAGGTTGCGATTTTCGTGTTTTCTTTCAAAGATATCTTGCCTCGACCTTTTGTTCAATCACGATCTACCAGCCGATCACACGGCGTGTGGCATACAAACCGACCGCCGCCGCGTTCGACACGTTCAACGATCCAAAATCCGAACCGTACGGGATCTTCACCAGCTGGTCGCAAGTGTCTTTCGTCTTGGCGCGCAAGCCAGGTCCTTCGGCCCCCATGACCAGTGCAACGGGCTGTGCGCTATGCCCATCCAGTGTGTGTTCCAGGTCGGTCTCGGCGGTGCCATCCAGGCCCAGCAACCAGTACCCCATGCGGCGCAGCTCCTGCATTGCGGTGGCAAGATTCTTCACCCTTAAATAGGGCTGACGTTCCAAAGCACCAGAGGCGGTCTTTGCCAATGCGCCGGTTTCAGGGGCCGCAGCGCGCGCGGTCGTCACCACTGCGCAGGCGCCGAACACTTCGGCGGAGCGCAGAATCGCGCCCACATTATGGGGGTCGGTCACCCGATCGAGCACCACCACCAAAGGCACCCCTTTCGCGGGCACGCAGACCTGGTTTAACGGCCCCCAATCCAGTGGCTTGACCTCAAGGGCCGCGCCCTGATGCACAGACCCCGGGTCGAGCGGCGCGGGAAAGTGACGCGGATCGGCGATTTGCGGTGTCATACCGCTGGTCGAAATCGCATCAGCCAAACGGTCGGCTGCGTTGCGGGTAACCACAAGCGTCTGTCGCCTGCGGGCCGGATTTTGCAGCGCGTCGCGCACTGCATGAAGGCCAAACAACCAGATCGTCTCAGAGGCCGCACTGCGCCTGGCTTGCTCTTTTTCGATGACCCATTTTGGTTTTTGCATGATCGCAGCCCTTGACCTAGAGGCCGCTCGTTCGACCCCGACGCAGCCTGTCTAACCGCCTTGCCTTCTGCGCGCCATGGCCTGCAGACAGGCGCTGCTGGGCGGGTCTGATTTTCCGGCATACCAGTTTTGTTTTTCGATTGACCTTGTGTGCAAGCGGCTCTATCCACCGCCACGGATCACAAAGCGAATGATCCCGTGGGCGACAGGCCGCAAGGTGTGGCAGGGGACTGTAACTCCCTCGCGGAGACG
>JBELMC010000011.1:0-2655 GCA_042096155.1 Dinoroseobacter sp. | reverse complement strand
CCCGTCTTGGTCAGACCCGTCTTGGTCAGCCCCGTCTTGAGCCGTCTCAACTTGGGCCATCTCGTCTTGGGCTGCGTCGATCTGCAGCTCAGTCGAATTGCCCAATCCCGTGTCAGCACCGTCGATACCGCTATCGGGCACCGACATTACACAGCCGCCCAAAATGAACACCAAAACAGGAACCATCACAGAACGCATTGCATCTCACCTTCGTTTCTCAGCGAAATCCTACCACCAGCGCGCCGG
The DNA here is from genome assembly GCA_042096155.1 of Dinoroseobacter sp. Taxonomy (GTDB): domain Bacteria; phylum Pseudomonadota; class Alphaproteobacteria; order Rhodobacterales; family Rhodobacteraceae; genus Dinoroseobacter. The sequence continues at coordinate 2,409 of JBELMC010000011.1, read as the reverse complement.
TTTTTCCACAAATCCGGCTGCGGTTTCCAGCACAGCGGCGGTGTTGAGCAATTCGGCTTCTTCCCAAGGACGGCCAATCAGCTGTAGTCCCAACGGCAAACCTTGGGAGTTCAGCCGCGTCGGCACCGCAATCCCAGGCAAGCCCGCCAAATTCACCGTCACCGTAAAGACATCGTTGAGATACATCTGCACCGGATCCACATTGGCCATCTCGCCCAAACCGAAAGCCGCAGAGGGGGTGGCAGGGGTCAAAATCGCATCGATCCCGTCATTGAACACAGCCTCAAAATCGCGCTTGATCAAGGCCCGCACTTTGCGGGCGCGATTGTAGTAGGCGTCGTAAAAGCCCGCCGACAGCACATAGGTGCCAATCATCACACGACGTTGCACTTCCGGGCCAAAGCCCTCTGCGCGGGTTTTTTCATACATTTCGGTGATCCCGTCACCCGCCGCAAGTTTGGCACGATGCCCAAACCGAACCCCATCGTAACGCGCAAGATTCGACGAGGCTTCCGCAGGCGCAATCACGTAATACGCAGGCAGGGCGTATTTGGTGTGTGGCAAGCTGATATCGCGGATCTCAGCCCCTGCATCGCGCAGCATCGCAGCCCCTTCTGCCCAGGCCTCTTCAATTTCCTCAGGCATCCCGTCCATGCGATATTCTTTTGGAATACCAATGACCTTCCCTTTGATATCGCCGGTCAACATCGCTTCAAAATCAGGCACGGGCAAATTGGCGCTGGTGGAATCCCTGGGATCATGACCCATCATCGCGGCCCCCATGATCGCAGCGTCACGGACCGTCTTGGTCATCGGCCCCGCCTGATCGAGCGAGCTGGCAAAGGCCACCACACCCCAGCGCGAGCAGCGTCCGTAGGTCGGTTTTAGACCGACAATCCCCGTAAATGCCGCTGGCTGGCGGATCGAGCCGCCCGTGTCGGTCCCTGTTGCCCCGAGGCACAGATCCGCGGCAACTGCGCTGGCCGAACCACCCGACGAGCCGCCCGGCGTCAATGACGTCTGCTCATGGTTGCGACGCCAGGGGTTGACCGCATTGCCGTAGATCGACGTCTCGTTGGAGGAGCCCATTGCAAACTCGTCCATGTTCAACTTGCCCAGCATGACAGCGCCCGCTGCGAACAATTGCCCCGAGATCGTCGATTCGTACTCTGGCTTGAACCCATCCAGAATTCGAGACGCCGCCTGCGACGGAACCCCTTTTGTGCAAAATAAATCCTTAATGCCCAAGGGAATGCCTGTCATCGACTGGGCGTTGCCCGCCGCGATCCGGGCATCGGCAGCTTTGGCCTGCGAGAGCGCCAGCTCTGGTGTCTTGTGGACAAAAGCGCCCAGCGCATCCGCCGCTTCGATTTGATCGAGGCAGGATTGGGTCAACTCGACGCTGGTGATCTCGCCAGCCGCCAGTTTGTCGCGCGCCCCCGCGATCGTCAGTTTTGACAACTCCGTCATTACTCAACCACCTTCGGAACGGCAAAGAACCCTTCTCGTGCATCCGGCGCATTGGCAAGCACAGCAGGCTGCTGTCCCCCGTCTGCCACGGTATCTTCACGTTGTTTCAATGCCATAGGGGTCACACTTGTCATCGGCTCGACGCCTTTCACATCGACTTCGTTGAGCTGTTCCATGAAGGCGACAATGCCGTTCAGCCCGTCGGCGAGTGCGGGCAGATTTTCGTCAGGCACGGCGATCCGCGCCAATTTCGCCACGCGTCGGGCGGTCTGAATGTCAATGGACATGGGGCGGCTCCGTTGGTTGTGGCCAGCTGTTACATCCACCCGGGTTTAGCCGCGCACTGCACGCACCGCAAGCATATGGCGACGGTAAACCTCGATCATCCAGCCCAGCATGATGCCGTTGAAGATGTGCCACAAAAAATGCGTTCCCATCGGGATCTGTGCACAGACAATTTCATCCAACGAACGGGCGATCAACGAGACACACAGCAATCCAGCTCCGATCAGCAGCCCCGTGCCTGTGGCACGCTGACGGTTGCGCAAAGCCAGACCATAGGCCGCAATCAACAATGGCAGTGGCCAATATTGCGCCGAAATCGAAAAGAACGGGACCGATGACGCCACAGATGAAACCCCGTAACTATAGGGAAAATACAAAAGCGTCGCCCCAATGGCCGGCCAAAACGGCAAGCCCCAGAACGACCGATGGGCCGCGTAAATATAGATCAGGATAAAGATCAAGATTGGCAACACATCCAAGATCACGGACCAAACTGTCGCATGCGTGTGAAACAGGTAAGACCCCGACCCAATCGCCGCGAGGGTCAAACACAACGCCCGGCCCAGACCATCGTTCACCCGGCGCCACATCCAAAAAGCTGCGATCAAAAAAGCCAGATTGGTCACCGCATTGATCGGCTCGGCCCAATAGCTC
>JBELMC010000010.1:0-44570 GCA_042096155.1 Dinoroseobacter sp. | reverse complement strand
TTCATCTCGCTGGCCGCAACAATCATTCATCTCAGATGAACGTCAACAGCCCCTAGTCAATTTCCCAGTCGTCATCATGCGCAACCTCGCCAATTGCAATCCAGGTCGCGCGAGCACGCGCGATCCGCGTGTCGCTCCAGGTCTGAAAGACAATATCAAAGCCCCACTCGGTGATTTGTTCCGCGCGCAGCTCAAGTCGCGTATTGGTGGTGTGGTCTATGTCGATCATAGACAGCGAAACTTGCACCGATGGGGCGTTGCGGTATCGCTGCGCAAACCGGACCGCATGCCGGACCTTGCGCGGCCCGTTGCCAGACCACATCGGGCCGTTTTCATCTAAATCCGAGAACAGCATCTCATCGCCATCACAAATGCCAATCCTGTGATTGCTGAGCTTTCGCATGTCTCCAAGGCCCTTCGATCAACCGATATGCGGCTTACGCACCTTCCCAACAAAAAAGCCCCGGTTTCAACCAGGGCTTTACTGATCTCAAGTGTCGCGCCGACAGGTTATGACGTCAAGCCCAACTCTGCGCCCATCGCGGCCAGATCGGCCACCTGTTTGGCGCGTGCGTCCACCGTCTCCGCAGACGCACCGGCATGGGCGGATTTTGCAGCCGCCAGCAAACGGTCCAAAATCGCCTGGGTCATGTCGGACCGCGCCCACGCTTGTTCGGCAAGCACCGTCGTGTTGCCGCCCCCGATTTCAGCAAACCCACCGGTCACCACATATTCCGTGGCGCCCGACGGGCTCGTAACGGTCAGCACGCCGGGGCGCAAAGTCGTGATCGTCGCGGCATGACCGGGCATCGCGGTCATGTCACCATCGGCACCGGGAATTTGCACTGCGCTGGCGTCCAGCGAAGCCAAACGGCGTTCAGGCGAAACCAAGTCGAATTTCATCACGTCTGCCATAGACCTGCTCCTTAGGCTGCGTCTGCGGCCATGCGCTCGGCTTTGGCCAGAACTTCGTCGATGTCACCAACCATATAGAATGCGCCCTCGGGCAGGTGGTCATACTCACCTGCCACAACCGCTTTGAACGATGCGATGGTTTTTTCCAACGGCACCTGCACCCCGTCAGACCCAGTAAACACCTTGGCCACGTCAAACGGCTGCGACAGGAAACGCTCAATCTTGCGGGCGCGGGCGACCGTCAGTTTGTCGTCCTCAGACAGTTCATCCATACCCAGAATGGCAATGATGTCTTGCAATGATTTGTAGCGCTGGAGGATCTGCTGGACATCATTTGCAACCGAATAATGTTCATCGCCAACAATGGCAGGATCAAGCAAACGTGACGAGCTGTCGAGCGGGTCCACAGCCGGATAGATGCCTTTCTCTGAGATCGCGCGATTCAAAACTGTGGTCGCGTCGAGGTGGGCAAATGAGGTCGCTGGCGCGGGGTCCGTCAAGTCGTCGGCCGGCACGTAAACGGCCTGCACGGATGTAATCGACCCGGATTTGGTCGAGGTGATGCGTTCTTGCATCTGGCCCATGTCGGTTGCCAAGGTGGGCTGGTAGCCCACAGCCGACGGGATACGACCCAACAACGCCGACACTTCAGAGCCCGCTTGCGTAAAGCGGAAGATGTTGTCCACAAAGAACAAAACATCCGTGCCAGACTGGTCGCGGAACTGCTCGGCCAGTGTCAGACCCGTGAGCGCCACCCGCATCCGCGCGCCGGGAGGCTCGTTCATCTGACCATAGACAAGCGCAACTTGGCTCTTGGTCAGGTCTTCGGTGTTGATCACGTTGGATTCGATCATCTCATGATACAGGTCGTTGCCTTCCCGAGTCCGCTCGCCAACGCCCGCAAAAACGGAGTATCCTGAGTGCACCTTGGCAATGTTGTTGATCAATTCCATGATAAGGACGGTTTTGCCCACGCCAGCACCACCAAACAGACCAATCTTGCCCCCCTTGGCATAGGGTGCGAGCAGGTCAATCACCTTGATGCCGGTCTCAAGCACGGCTGATTCGGTCGACTGCTCGGCAAAGGGGGGGGCGTCTGCATGGATCGACCGGAATTCGCTTGCCGCGACAGGCCCGCCTTCGTCAACCGGCTCGCCGACAACATTCAAGATGCGACCCAGCGTGGCGTTTCCCACGGGGATGGTGATCGGGCCACCGCTGTCGGTCACCGCTTGACCCCGCACCAAGCCTTCGGTCGAGTCCATCGCGATGGCGCGGACGGTGTTCTCTCCGAGATGCTGGGCCACTTCGAGGACAAGATCCTTATCATTGTTTTGGGTTGTCAGCGCGTTGAGGATTTCCGGCAGGGCATCCTCGAATTGCACGTCGACAACGGCGCCAATCACCTGTGTGATCTTGCCTTTTGCATTTGCCATTTGGTGTCTCCGGTTCCGTTAGAGCGCTTCCGCGCCCGAAATAATCTCAATCAGCTCGTTTGTGATGACAGCCTGACGCGAGCGGTTGTACTGGATCGTCAACTGGTCGATCATGTCGCCTGCGTTGCGCGTCGCGTTGTCCATGGCAGACATTCGCGCGCCCTGTTCAGACGCAGCATTCTCCAGCAGGGCTGCAAAAATTTGCGTTGCAACGCCGCGCGGCAGCAGGTCGGCCAGGATGGCTTCCTCGCTGGGTTCGTACTCATATAATGCGCTTGCGCCCGCGTCTGATGTGTCAAACTTGGCCGGGATCACTTGCAACGCCGTCGGGTGCTGCGTGACCACATTTTCGAAGCGCGCAAAAAACAAGGTGGCGACGTCAAATTCACCACCATCAAACCGAGCCAGCACGTCCTGAGCGATCTCGCGCGCGTTCTCATAGCCCACGCGCTTGACCTCGGTCAGATCCACATGGGCGATGAAATATGCGCTCAGGTCCCGCTTGATCGCGTCGCGTCCTTTTTTACCGACGGTCACGATTTTGACAGTTTTGCCTTGCGCCATCAATGTCGCCGCATGCTGACGCGCCAGCTTGGCGATGTTGCCATTAAAGCCGCCACACAGACCACGCTCGGCGGTCATGACGATCAGCAGATGCACATCATCTTTGCCCGTCCCAGACAACAGCTTTGGGGCGGATTCCGAGCCACCCGAGGCCGCCGCCAACCCACCCAGAACAGCGTTGAACCGTTCTGTGTAAGGCCGCGAGGCCTCAGCCGCATCCTGGGCCCGCCGCAGTTTTGCAGCGGCCACCATCTGCATGGCCTTGGTGATCTTGCGGGTCGATTTGACCGACTCGATCCTGTTTTTGAGGTCCTTGAGGCTTGGCATACTCCAGACCCCTTAGGCAAAATCAGCTGCGAATTCGTCGAGAGCCGCCTTGATCTTGTCTGCAAGCTCACCTTTTACTTTGCGGTCGTTGTCGGTAATATCCGCCAACAGCGCGGCATGCTTGCTGCGCAAATGCGCCAGCATTGCCGCTTCCCAACGTCCGACCTGATTGACTTCAATCCCATCAAGATAACCGTTGGTGCCTGCGTAAATCACACATACGATCTCGGCATTGGTCAAAGGCGCATATTGCGGCTGCTTCATCAATTCGGTCAGGCGCGCACCACGGTTCAGCAGCTGCTGGGTCGCCGCATCCAGGTCAGATCCAAACTGCGCGAACGCAGCCATCTCGCGGTACTGCGCCAGCGACAGTTTGACAGGACCAGCCACCGACGACATGGCCTTGGTTTGCGCCGAAGAGCCCACCCGCGACACTGACAAGCCGGTGTTCACCGCCGGGCGGATGCCTTGATAGAACAGCTCAGTTTCGAGGAAGATCTGGCCATCGGTGATCGAAATCACATTGGTCGGAATAAACGCCGAAACGTCCCCCCCTTGGGTTTCGATGATCGGCAACGCCGTTAACGAGCCGGATCCATTGTCTTCGTTTAGCTTCGAAGACCGCTCCAGCAAACGCGAATGCAGGTAGAACACATCACCAGGATAGGCCTCACGACCGGGCGGACGACGCAGCAGCAACGACATCTGACGATACGACACCGCCTGCTTGGACAGATCATCGTAAATGATCAGCGCATGGCGGCCATTATCGCGGAAGTACTCCGCCATGGCGGTCGCAGCGTAGGGGGCCAGGAACTGCATCGGCGCGGGATCCGACGCGGTGGCAGCAACCACGACCGAATAATCAATCGCGCCGCTCTCTTCGAGCTTTTTGACCAGCTGCGCCACGGTGGAGCGCTTTTGGCCGACGGCGACGTAGATACAATAGAGCTTCTTGCTCTCATCATCGCCCGCCGCGTCGTTATAGGATTTCTGGTTCAGGATTGCATCCAGCGCCACAGCGGTTTTGCCAGTCTGACGGTCGCCAATGATCAATTCGCGCTGGCCACGGCCAATCGGGATCATCGCGTCCACAGATTTCAGGCCGGTGGCCATCGGCTCATGTACAGATTTGCGCGGAATAATGCCCGGTGCTTTGCTGTCGGCGACGCGCCGCTCCGAGAAAGAGACCGGACCTTTGCCGTCCAGCGGGTTGCCCAAACCGTCGACCACCCGGCCCAGCAATCCGTCTCCGGCAGGCACGTCCACGATGGCATTGGTGCGCTTGACAGTGTCGCCTTCTTTGATGTCGCGGTCGGATCCAAAGATCACCACACCGACATTGTCGTTTTCAAGGTTCAACGCCATCCCGCGGATACCACCGGGGAACTCGACCATTTCACCGGCCTGTACATTGTCGAGACCGTGAACGCGGGCGATACCATCGCCAACGCTCAGAACCCGACCAACTTCTGCAACCTCAGCCTCTTGGCCAAAGTTTTTGATCTGCTCCTTAAGGATCGCAGAGATTTCGGCTGCCTGGATTCCCATTATCCGACCTCTTTCATGGTGTTTTGGAGTGCACTGAGCTTCGAGCGGATCGAGGTGTCGATCATGCGCGAGCCCACTTTTACAACAAGACCGCCGATGAGGCTCTCATCCACGGTCGCATTCAGCTTGATATCTTTGCCAATGGCGGCTTTCAACGTCTTGGCCAACGCATCTTGCTGGCCGTTGGTCAAGGGTTTGGCGGACATGACATCTGCGGTCATCTCGCCTTTTTCTTCCGCGATCAGCGCATGCAGGGCTGCGATCAGCTGCGGCAGCACGAACAAACGACGGTTTGCCGCCATCAGCGCCAAGGTATTGGCCAAAACAGCGCCAAGGTTCATTTTCGCGGCCACGGCTGCGATCGCTTTGCCTTGCGCGTCGCGCGAATAGACCGGCGAGCTGATCAGATCGCGCAGCTCGGGCGAGCTGTCGAGCGCTGTTGCAAGGTCGTCCAACTGAGACTCAAGCCCTGCCAGATCGCCACCATCCTTTGCCAGTTCAAAAACTGCTGTGGCGTAGCGACCTGCAATGCCAGTCGAGATCGAAACTGGTTCTGACACGTCTACCCTTCCGCATTAAATGCCCCGCTGGGCCTTTTGTGGCCTGCGGTGCGTCCACGGCAACACGCAATTGCCAACTGTTAACTCGGGCGGGGTTTAGCAGAGCGCATTTGGTGCCGCAACACGCAAGATGCGGCCGCATTACCGCAGCTGAGACCTTATTTTATGAAAGCTTCGTTGACATCAAAGGGTCCGCGACACTTTGAAGCTTTCGCCGATTCCGCCGCGCCCTGTTTGTTTTTCATGTGGTTGGCTAGGAAGGCCAGACGCTGGCGACAACCGGCATGCCGCTTGCGCAGATTCGCGATCTAAACCGGTTTCGGCTCTGGAACAGCCACACCTTCAAGCACTCCAAGCGGATTGCGCACCAGGCTGCGGGTCTTTCGCCGATCAGGGCGCGGGACTTGTTTGCGCGCTTCCACCAAAAACACCCCCCCTCGCAAGACCGGCGATACTTTGCGGCCCACTTGCTCCCAAAGCGGTGCGTATCGCATCCAGAACCGATGTGACGAGGGCGGCGCATACAAGGCAGTGGCGTGGCGCTCGGGGACAAACCCATGAATCCGCAATTGGGTGTCAAGCTGACCTTGGGAATAAGGTCTTCCAAAACCAAAGGGCGTGCCATCGCGCCGTGCCCAAAGCCCGGCGCGGTTGGGCACAATAAACATCACCCGCCCCCCGGGCCCCAGCACCCGGTAGACCTCGTCCAACACAGCGGACGGATGATCCGAAGTCTCAAGCCCATGCAAGCAAATCAGCTTGTCAACAGATCCGGTTTCAAGCGGCCATAGGGTTTCTTCGCACAGGACCGAGACATTGGCTCGCCCAGCGGGCCAATGCATCACCCCCTGCGGACCGGGCATCAACCCAACCACCCGGCGCGCATGAGGCAAATACGGCCGCAGCATCGGCACAGCAAAGCCAAAGCCCAAGACGGTGTCTCCTTTGGATGCCAGCGGCGGCCACAAATGCGTCACTTGTGAGCGCACTGCAGCCTGGGCCACGCGCCCCAAAGATGTGCGATAGTAAAATTGTCTCAGGTCGAGCACGTCTAAGTGCATTGCATCAGTCCACTCCCTGCGCGAAGCTGCTGGCAAGATAGTCACGAAAGGCTGAAAATAAAATGCCCCTGACCCTGCGCACCATTCCGTGTCTCAGCGACAACTATGCCTATTTGATCCACGATCCCAAGACTGCGGCGACCGCCGTGATTGATGTTCCTGAGGCCGCGCCAATCCAAAACGCGTTGACCGCAGAGGGGTGGCGCTTGACGGATATCTTTTTGACACATCACCACGGCGATCATATCGACGGTGTCCCCGATCTGATCGCGACCACTGGGGCAAAGATCACGGGCGCCGCAGCAGACGCCCACCGCCTGCCCCAGCTGGACCATGCTGTCCGCGCGGGCGATCATTTCGCATTCGGCAACGAAACCGTACAGATCATCGACGTCTCGGGACATACGATGGGACATATCGCGTTTTACATGCCAGGCTCGGGTCTGGTGTTTACCGCCGACAGCCTGATGGCGATGGGCTGCGGACGTTTGTTCGAAGGCCCCCCCGAGGTGATGTGGACATCTCTGTCAAAACTTGCGGCATTGCCACCGCAGACACTTGTTTGCTCAGGCCACGAATATACCGAAGCAAACCTGAAATTTGCCGAAAGTCTCGATCCGACAGATCCGAACCTGCGCGCCCGCGCAGACCAGATCCGTGCGCGACGTGCCGCAAACCAGCCGACCGTTCCGTCCCTGTTGTCCGACGAACGGACCACCAACCCCTTTTTGCGGGTCAGCGATCCGGGCTATAAAAAAACCCTCGGCATGGCCACGGCCAGCGACCTGGCCTGTTTCGCCCATGTCCGCGCATTGAAAGATCGGTTCTAAAGGGCTAATTTTTGCATAAATATCACGCACATCTCTGAGAAACACGCCAAAAACAAAAATTCACCCTTGAAGGTCGCGCCAGAAAGCCGAACTTAAACGTTCAAGGGATATCATTGGATCGGGCGATTTCGCCTATCCCGACCCTAAAAAGGAGCATCCGGGTGCCGTCGTTTTCAAATACACTAGAGCAGGCCATCCATTCCGCCCTGGCGCAGGCCAACGAGCGTCGCCATGAGCTGGCCACGCTGGAGCATCTTTTGCTCGCGCTGATCGATGAGCCAGATGCAGCAAAGGTCATGCAGGCCTGTAATGTCGATCTTGATGTGCTGCGCCAGACCTTAAACACCTTTATTGAGGAAGACCTTTCGACACTTGAGGCCGATACCGACGGAACCGAAGCAGTGCCAACAGCGGCCTTCCAACGCGTGATCCAAAGGGCCGCGATCCATGTCCAGTCCTCGGGCCGCACCGAAGTCACCGGCGCAAATGTTCTGGTCGCGATCTTTGCAGAACGTGAAAGCAACGCGGCCTATTTCTTGCAAGAACAAGACATGACCCGGTACGACGCGGTCAATTTCATTGCACATGGCGTCGCCAAAAACCCCAGCTTCGGCGAGGCCCGCCCGGTCTCCGGTGCCAGTGACCTGGAGAATGAAACAAACGGCTCCAAAGTCACAGAGGGCGAGGCCAAAGAAAGCGCGTTGGACAAATACTGTGTCGACCTGAATGTCAAAGCCGCAGAAGGCGATGTAGACCCCCTGATCGGCCGCGCTCACGAGGTTGAGCGCTGCATCCAAGTGTTGTGCCGTCGGCGCAAGAACAATCCACTTCTGGTCGGCGATCCCGGTGTTGGCAAGACAGCAATTGCCGAAGGTCTGGCGCGCAAGATCGTCGATGGCGAAACCCCAGAGGTTCTTGAAAAAGCGACGATCTATTCGCTCGACATGGGCGCGCTTTTGGCAGGCACACGATATCGCGGGGATTTTGAAGAGCGTTTGAAAGCCGTCATGACCGAAATGGAAGACCACCCGGACGCGGTTCTTTTCATCGACGAAATCCACACCGTGATTGGCGCCGGGGCGACCTCCGGTGGGGCGATGGATGCATCCAACCTGCTCAAACCTGCGCTTCAAGGCGGCAAGCTGCGTTGTATGGGCTCGACCACGTATAAAGAGTTCCGCCAACATTTCGAAAAGGATCGCGCCCTCAGCCGCCGCTTCCAAAAAATCGATGTGAACGAGCCATCGGTGGACGATTCCGTGAAGATCCTGAAAGGTCTCAAGCCGTATTTCGAGGATCACCACTCGATCAAGTACACAGCCGATGCAATCCGCACCGCTGTGGAGCTGTCGGCGCGCTATATCAATGACCGAAAACTGCCCGACAAAGCGATCGACGTGATCGACGAAGCCGGTGCCGCCCAACATCTGTTGACGGAAAGCAGGCGTCGCAAGACGATTGGCACCAAAGAGATCGAAGCCGTGATCGCCAAGATTGCGCGCATTCCGCCAAAAACGGTCAGCAAAGGCGATTCAGAGGTGCTGCGCGATTTGGAAAAATCGCTCAAACGCGTGGTGTTTGGCCAAGACAGTGCGATCGAGGCGCTCGCTTCAGCCATCAAACTCGCGCGTGCGGGTCTGCGCGAGCCGGAAAAACCCATCGGCAACTATCTTTTTGCAGGTCCAACCGGGGTCGGGAAAACCGAGGTTGCAAACCAGCTGTCCGACACACTTGGTGTCGAGCTGCTGCGCTTTGACATGTCCGAATACATGGAAAAACACGCAGTGTCGCGCTTGATCGGTGCGCCTCCCGGCTATGTCGGCTTCGATCAAGGTGGCTTGCTGACCGACGGTGTCGACCAGCACCCGCATTGTGTTTTGCTGTTGGACGAAATCGAAAAAGCGCACCCGGATGTGTTTAATATCCTTTTGCAAGTCATGGACCACGGCACGCTGACCGATCACAACGGCCGCTCGGTGGATTTCCGCAATGTTGTGCTGATCATGACCTCAAACGCGGGCGCCACCGAACAGGCGAAATCCGCAATCGGCTTTGGCCGCGATCGCCGCGAAGGCGAAGACACGGCAGCGATCGAGCGGACGTTTACGCCAGAATTCCGCAACCGGTTGGATGCCGTGATCAGCTTTGCACCGCTGGGCAAAGAGGTCATTCTGCGCGTGGTCGAAAAATTCGTTCTGCAATTGGAAAACCAGCTTTTGGACCGCAATGTCGGGATTGAACTGTCAAAACCGGCCGCAGAGCTGCTTGGCACCTTGGGCTATGACGACAAAATGGGCGCACGCCCACTGGGTCGGGTGATCCAGGAACAGATCAAGAAACCCCTGGCCGAAGAGCTGTTGTTTGGCAAGTTGGCCAAAGGCGGTTTTGTCAAGGTCGGCGTAAAGAATGGCAACATTCATCTCGACATCAAATCGGCCGACAAGCCGCAAATAACGGGATCCAAGCCGCCTCTGCTCACCGCGGAGTGACCGCTTTCATGCGATTTGCGATGCTTGTCGCGTCAATATCGCTTGCGGGCCCTGCGACTGCGAGCGATTTTTTATTGGCCTTCCCGGCAGACTGCACCCTGGGCCAAAACTGCTATATCCAGCAATATCCGGACGCGGATCCCACGCAGGGCGCGCATGATTATACTTGCGGCACTTTGGTTTATGATGGGCACAAAGGCACGGACATCGCCTTGCCGACCTTGCAAGCGCTGTCCGAGAATATCCGCGTTCTGGCCGCTGCACCGGGACGGGTTTTGGGCACACGCAACACCATGCCCGATGCGCTGCTGGGCAGTCCAGATGCGCCTGACCTTGCCGGGCGCGACTGTGGCAATGGCCTTGTGATCGACCACGGCAACGGCTGGCACACGCAATATTGTCACCTGCGTGAGGGGTCTGTTATCGTGCGCAGCGGCGAAGACGTCAAAACCGGTGAGCCTCTTGGAATTATTGGGATTTCAGGCCGGACAGAATTTCCCCATCTGCATATGTCCGTGCGCAAAGACGGCAACAGCATCGACCCGTTTGCGCCAAATGGGATTGCGCCAAATGGGACCACAGAATGTGGCACTGCTGCCGAGCGCACTCTTTGGGCAGATCCCCCGGCCTATGTCGCGGGGGGCTGGATCGGCGCAGGCTTTGCATCGGATGTGCCGCGCTTCTCCGACATCAAGGCCGGCACGGCCCAGACTGAGCTTACCGGTGACCCGAGTGCCATGGTTATCTGGGGATTTGGCTATGGCAGCAAGTCCGGCGACACCCTCCAAATCGAAATCAAGGGACCTTCTGGCGTGGTTCACGCACACCAAACCCAGCTTGAGCGCACCCAAGCTCAGATGTTTCGGGCGTCCGGTTTGCGCCGACCTGCGCTTGGATGGCAGCCCGGCATATATACAGGGACACTGACCTGGCGCAGAAATGGGTCCATCGTCGATACAACAACACGCCGTATCACATTGCCCTAACGTTCGGTCAGCTTCAGCTCGATTCGCCGGTTCTGCGCGCGCGCCGCAGCGGTCCGGCCACTGGCAATTGGTTGATATTGACCAAAGCCTGTTGCGGCCAATCGATTCGGCGGAATGCCCAGAACGCTGACCATATAGGCAACAACCGACAGCGCCCGACCTTGGCTCAGCTCCCAGTTGTTGGCGTATTTGCCAGATCCCGACAGGGGCACATCATCGGTGTGACCATCAACACGGATGATCCAGTTGATTTCGGGCGGGATCTCATCGGAGACATTGCGCAGAATGCTGGCGATACTGGCCAATTGGCGTTGCCCGGCAGGCGACAGATCCACGCGACCAGGCGGAAACAACACCGAAGACGAGAACACAAACCGGTCGCCCACAACCCGCACGCCGGGCTGGTCGCCCAAAACCTCAGACAACCGGCCAAAAAATTCAGAGCGAAATCGCGACAAGTCGGCGGCTTCCGCCGCCAGCCGTTCGGCTTCTAACTTCAGCAGGCGCGCGCGCTCGGCCTCCGCCTCGGCCCGGGCGCGTTGTTCCGATGCAACCTGCGCCAAAGCCGAATTCAGTTGCGAGCCCAGTGCTTGGATCTGGACCTGCGCGTCGCTATCGGCCGCTGCCGCGGCATCAAGCAGGCCTTGCAGCTGACGCAACTGGCCGCGCAGGGCGTCGACCTGTTCGTTCAACAAAGCCACCCGACGCGCGTCTTCAACGGTTTGGTCTTTGGTCTCAGACAGGGTTTGGTTGGCTTCTGCCAGCAACAACGCTTGCCGCTCGCGTTCGTCCAGCTGTGCGGCTGCCTCACGCTCCGCCGCCAATTTTCCGACCAACGCCTCGGCCAGTTGTGCCTCCAGGTCTTCTTGCGTCAACGACAACGCCGTGCTTTCGGACGCCGCTTGTTCCAACGCCAGGACCGTCGCCGCCAGACGGTCTTCGAGGGTCAATTGTGCACCCTGCAACACCTGAACTTGCGCCTCGGCTTGCGATTTATCGGCCAAAGCCTGCGCCAATTTTGCTTCCAGGTCCGATTGCGTGGCGCTGAGGCCTTCGCTGTTCAACCGCGCCGCTTCCAGCGCGGCCGCTGCAGCGGCCAATTGAGTTTCCAACCGCAGCCGTTCAGTATTCAGCGCCTCGCCCTGCTGCGAGGCCAAATCGCGGGCCGCCAGCGCCTGAGCCAACCGATCCGCAAGACTGGCCCGTTCTGTTTCCAGATCCGCAGCGCTTTGCGAAGCCGCCTCAAAATCGGTGGTCAGTGCGGCCAGACGCGCGGCCAGTGCTGCGCGTGCCGCAGCTTCGCTGGTCAATGCATCGCTGGTGTCTTGCTGCGCGGCCACGGCAGCGGCCAACCGCGCGGTCAGGTTTTCTTCAGCAGCGCGCGCGGCCGCCAGCAGAGTCAGAGTGTCTTCGGCCTCTTTGCGCCGCTTTTCCAAAGACAGCGCCATCGCTGTCAGTTCGTCATCGGCCTGCTCGAGCCGTTCGCGCAACGCCGCGGCCGCGGCGGCTTCGGCCAGCCGGGCCTGCTCTTCTTCTGTCAGCGCGGCTGTGGTTTCTTCGAGACGGCTGCGCAACGTCTCGACGGCGGCGGCCTCTGCCAGACGCGCGCGCTCCTCTTCGGTCAGCAAGGATTGGGCTTCCGTCAATTGATCTGTCAACTTGATGCGTTCGCTGGTCGAGACTTCCAGACGCGCCACCAAATCTGCCAAAGTCGCTTGGTTTTCTGCTGATTGCGTACGCAAATCGGCGATCAAGGCCTCCATCGCCTCACGCCGCGCCGCATCCAGACGCGCCGATTCCGATGAGGCATCAATTTCCTCACGCGCTTGGGCCAGCGCGAGGTTCAACGCTTCGGCCTCAGACAGCGCAAAATCGCGCGCCGTTTCGACCTGTTGCAATGTCGCCCTCAGACCCGCCGCGTCGCCCAAGGCCGCGTCGCGTTCCGCCAACAACACGGCCACCTGATCTTCGAAACTGGCCACCAATACTTGACTGGCCGTCAAATCCGCTTCTGTCAGCTCAAGACGCGCGTTCAAGGCCGCGATCAAACCAGTTTGAGTTTGCACTTGTCGGCGCGCGGCCGTCAATGCAGACGAGGTCTGGGTGATCTCGGTTTCCAGCTCTTGATTGCGGCTTTCGACAAAGCTCAAGGCCGCTGACAGATCGCTCAGCTGACGGGTCAGCGTGGTCAGCTCTGAATCCTGGTCCGAGATGGTTTCCGACAAAATCGACTGAACCACCATGAAGATCGACAGCACGAACATCAACACCAGCAACAACGCCGTCATGGCATCGACAAACCCGGGCCAGATATTGGCCTCGAACCGGCCTCCCGTTCGGCGCGACAATCCCATAGATTAGTCCTGCGGCCGTCGGGTGCGTCGCGGCTTGACACCCGCAGCACCTGGATTGTCTTGCATCTTGGCTTGCCGCGCATCTGAAGCCGACCCCGCCAGATCCACTCCTCGGGATGGCTGACGCAGGGCCCGGCTTAAACTGGCAAGCTCGCCGCGCAGCTCAGCCACGGATTCCTGCCGACCCGCGGCCATCTCTTCAAGGATCCGCAGCAACTGCACATCGATCGAGCGCAACCGCATGCGACTTTCGGCATCAACATGTTCACCGCCAACAGACGCCTTGGCCTGTGCCTCCAAAGCCGCGATCAATTTATTTTGACCTGCCAAAATTTGTCGCATTTCGTCAGACGAACCGGCCGCGCTGCGCGGATCCATTCGTTCTGCAAGCTGTTCGACAGACACCGCGAGGGTCGACATGCGCGCATCAAGCCCGCGTCTGGCCTCTTCTGCCTGAACAAACAGCTCTGTCATCCCGTCGAGCTGCGCGACCATGTGATCCATCACCTGCGCTGCCACATTGGTGTCCGAGCCGTCCAGTTCGCCGCTGGCAAATCCAACACGGGTGATGGTCGACAGCCACTCTTCGAGCTCGCGGTAAAAGCGGTTCTGACCATGGCCCGCGAACAGCTCCAACAGCCCCACCACCAAAGACCCTGCCAACCCAAGCAAAGAGGACGCAAACGCTGTGCCCATGCCGCCCAGCTGCTCTTCGAGGCCAGACATCAGACGCCCGAACACCTCGATCCCGCCCTCACCTTCACTCGGGGCAAGAGACTGGATCGTTTTCACAACCGCCGGAACCGTCGTCGCCAGCCCATAAAATGTCCCCAAAAGACCGAGAAAAATCAAAAGGTTGATGATATACCGCGTGATGTCGCGGACTTCGTCCAATCGGGTTGCGACCGATTCAAGGATCGACCGAGACGACGATGCCCCAATCTGGGTCGAGCTGCCCCGCCCACGCAAGAGGCTCGCCAAAGGCGCCAGGATCGACGGTGCGCGGGTCATATCCGCATCACCAGGATTGTTGGCGAACGCCTCCAACCAGCTGGCCGAGCTGACCAATTGCAGCACTTGCAAGAAGCATGCCAGCACACCGACCACGAACACAATGAGGATCATGCCGTTCAAATAAGGGTTGGCCAAAAACACCGCCTCAACGCGCGGGTAGATGAAGAAACTGCCAAGAGCGGTCAACAACATCACAATAAACATCAGCAAAATCTGATGCCACGGTTTGGCAAATTGGGGACGGTGAGACGCAGAAAAGGCGCTATCGCTCATCAGGAAGGATCCTTGGGGAACAGAGTCGCCTTAACTCTATGCAGGCGAGACCGAATTGCCAATGCTAGGTATGCGCTTCTCTCAATTCAAGCACCCGCTGTGACAACCAATCCAGATCTGGATCCGCAAGACCCATCTGCGCCAGATGGGTTGCCGTCTTTGTCAGATACTCGTGATTCGGCCCGCGACCTCCGATGGCGCGCGCAATGATCTGCGCCTGGTGGTCGAGATCCAGTTGACAATACTGCACGTGGTCAGGGTCAATGATATATGTCACCGCATCGACAGCGCGACCATCGACCAGATGTATCTGGCAGGTTTGCTCCAAATAGGCGGACGAGATCAATTCGCGCGCGCGCAAGGCCGCGAGGGTGGCCTCCTCGGTTCCGGGGGCGGCTCGAAATCCAACTCCCATGCAATGGGCATCCGACTGAGCATCAAGTGCAAGGACCAAGCCCGGGTCATTGGGGGTGCCCCGATGGTGGATTGACCACATGCAAAACGAACGGCGAAACCCTTCGACACGCCCAACCACATGTTCGACAAATTCGAAACCGGGATTCCAGATCAGCGATCCGTAGCCAAAAACCCACAAGGGCTGCACCATGTCTGGTCCTCCGCCGCACAAGTTGATACCGCAGGTCCTAGCTGTCTCTTTGCCCAAAGGAAACGCCATGTTTCGACTTACTCTTGCCCTGTGCAGCTTGTTTGCCGTCTTGTACGCAGGCTATTGGGGCGTCGGCTGGTGGAGCCTTCCCAAAGGGATCGAGGCCTGGGCCGAAGACCGCCGCGCCGAAGGCTGGCAGGTCGACTGGACCGAGGTCACAGTCGTCGGATTTCCGTCCCGCTTTGACACCACCCTTGCGGAGCCGCGCGTTGCAGACCCACAAACAAGATGGGCCTGGCAAGCCCCGTTCTTCCAGCTTTTGTCGCTCAGCTACCGGCCCAACCACCTGATCGCCGTATGGCCGGACACCCATCAGCTGGCCACGCCAACCGCCCAATACCAATTCACTCACGACCAGGCACAGGCTTCATTGGTGTTTTCAAACGACACCGATCTGCGCATCGAACGGGCCAATCTGGTCGTCCAGGCATTGAAAATCACCCGATCCAATGCCCCTCTCACGGCTTCGGCCTTGACCAGCGAGAGTTTGCGTTTCGCACTCCGACCCACCGAGTCGGCGGATCTCTCCTATGATATCGGCCTCACGGTCGCGGGCTTCAGCCCGACCTCCGAGACCCTGCGCCAACTTGACCCGGCAGGGGTGCTGCCCCCGTCGGTCGAGACCTTGCACCTGCGCGCAACCGTCGGATTTGACGCGCCCTGGGATCGCTTCGCGCTTGAAGCGCAACGCCCACAGCCAACCCATGTGAAATTGAGCACGGCCCAGGCCACCTGGGGCGGGTTAGATCTGCGCATTGCTGCCGATCTTGATATCGATAACCTGGGCCAGGCCAGTGGCGATATCACCGTCAAAGCCACCAATTGGCGCGAGATCGTCACCCTCAGCAAAAATGCTGGTCTGATCCCTGCGGCATTCTTGCCGCTGCTCGAAGGGGCGCTCGGGTCGCTGGCAGAGCTTTCAGGCCCGCCCAACACATTGGATGTTCCGATCTCTGTCCGCCAGGGCCAGATGCGGTTGGGGATGATCCCATTGGGCGCGCTGCCTGCCTTGCGGATGCGCTGACCGCACCCCCATTGAAAAACGGACCGATATGGCAGCGATCGTGCATCGCAAGTCAGCGGCAATAGGATCCACTGCGATACACCGCCGTATCGAAGTGAAAATGGTCACGGTGAAATCGGTTTGCATCGGGTCCCAGTACGGTTCCAAACGGCCCACAGGCCGCACGCCACATGCGCCGCAGGATTGATCCTTGCATAGGGTCTTCCCACCCGTGGAGCACGGTGACCTCGACACCATTGTTCAAGGTGATCGCTGCAATATCAATTGCACGGCCTTTGCCATGCTCGGAAATACGTGCGCGGGGCTGGTTGTTGCGGGTCCGACATGCGTAATGCGCCAGCACCCGGTACGAGCGGATGCCGCCGCCCAATCGCCCCACTGCGGGTTTGGCGCCCCTCTCGGTCCAGGTGAGCAAAGCCTGCGCCGTATCGCAAGTCATCGTGGCGGGGGTCGACAGCACAACACCTCCGACGGAACTCACCTGCACCGGACTTTGCACACCGCACCCAGCCAGCCGACCAGCGATCGCCGGAATCTCGCGCCCTCGGATCGCCGGGTTTCCACAGATCGCACCCTGGGGCCCTGTCGTGCCCAGGGCCGCGCGCGATTGCACCGGCACCTGGGCTTGAGCCACCGCGCGGCTTGACAGATTTGCGGACCGCGCCAGCGGGCGCGGCGACGAAAATACTGGGACACTCGATGCCAAACCCCGTGGCTTGGGGGGCGCAGATGCGCTGTCTATTGGGGCAGGCGCGTTGCCCTGTGGGGGGTCGGCTGAACCTGCGATCACGGGCGCTGCGATGCGCCCGGCCGGGCGCGTCCGGTCGATCCAGGGGCGCGGTTTGGGGCGTATCATGGCGTTGAAAAACACGGGAACAGGAACAGGAACAGACACTGGAACAGGCCCGCTCCGCGCTGCTGGCCGGACCGGTGGAGATGCCGACCCCACCCGGGCTGTGGCCGCAGGCGCCGGGGCCACGCGCGCGTTTGCGTCGCGCGCGGCGGTTCGGTTCCAGCGCGCGCGGGGTTTTGGACGCATCACAGAATCGTAATAGACCGGCACAGCAGGCCTGTCCGCAACAAACGGCGCCAGAGCCGCCAGCCCATCAGGGCGGGCTTGCGGGCGCGTCGAGCGTTCCGGCGCCGAGGCCGCCGCGAGGCTCGCGCCCAAGATCCCCAATATTGCGATATATCCGAACCGCTGCGTCAAGTTTTCAGATCTGGGGCAACACCCGCCGCGCGGCCAAAATCCGGGGCATCGGTGTCTTGACCCGCTTCGATAATTCCGCGGCGGATCGCCCGCGTGCGGGTGAAATAGTCGTGTATGGACGGGCCATCATCGGTGCGGATGGCGCGCTGCAATGCAAACAGCTCTTCCGTAAACCGACCCAGAATTTCCAATGTTCCGGCCTTGTTGTTCAGAAACACATCGCGCCACATGGTCGGGTCACTCGCCGCGATCCGGGTAAAGTCACGAAAGCCCGCAGCGGAATATTTGATCACTTCACTGTCACTCACACGGCCCAGATCATCGGCAACACCGACCATGGTATACGCGATCAGATGCGGCACATGGCTGGTCACCGCCAGCACCAGATCATGATGCGCAGGTTCCATCACATCGACATTCGACCCCAAGCCTCGCCAGTACCGCGCCAACCGGTCAATCTGGGCAGGGTCCGTGCCTGGGCTGGGCACCAGGATACACCACCGGTTGTCAAACAGCGTCGCAAAGCCGGCCCGTGGGCCAGAATGTTCCGTGCCTGCCAAAGGATGACCGGGGATAAAATGAACGCCCTGGGGCACATGCGGGCCCACAGCGTCAATCACCGCGGCCTTGACCGATCCGACATCCGTGACCACAGCGCCCGGTTTGAGATACGGCGCAATTTCGCGGGCGACGGCTTCCATTGCGCCAACAGGCACCGCCAGCACGATCAAATCTGCGTCTTGCACCGCCTCGGCCGACGTCTCGTGGATGCTGTCACATAAACCAATTTCCGCAGCAATCGCACGGGTTTCGGCAGACCGCGCCGAGCCGGCAATATGGATGGAGCGATCCATGCGCCGCATCGCATGGGCCATGGACCCGGCTATCAATCCAAGACCAATCAAGGCCACCCGCGGGTAAATCGAGCTCATTTTTGCCGCCTCGCCATAAAGTCTGCGATGGTTGCAGCGACGCGCTGGGTTGCGGCCGCATCACCGATGGTGATCCGCAGGCATTCGGGCAAATTATAGCCCGCCACCATGCGCACCAGAAGACCCTCTGCCATCAGGGCGGCATTGCAGGCTTTGGCGGTCTCTGCGCTGTCAAACCGCGCCAGAATAAAGTTGGTATGCGCATGGTCGCACGGCACATTGATTTTGGCCAAAGCCGCAATCAGCCAATCGCGCCATTTCGCATTCTCAGCCAGGCAATGATCGATATAGCCCGTGTCCTTGACCGCCGCCTCAGCCGCGGCCAGCGCCCCCGAGCCCAGATTGAACGGACCCCGGATCCGGTTGAGCACATCGATGATCTCCTGCGGGCCGTATCCCCAGCCGACCCGCAATGCCCCCAGCCCGAAAACCTTGGAAAACGTTCGGGTCATCACAACATTTTGGCGCGCCTGCACCAAAGCGGCCCCGGCATCGTATCCCGGCACATATTCGGCATAGGCCCCGTCAAGCACCAAAATCACATCGCCTGGCAGCCCATCGGCCAGCCGCGTCACGGTCTCGATGTCGATCATCGTGCCGGTTGGGTTGTTCGGATTGGCGATGAAGACCAGCTTGGTTCGGCTGGTGACAGCCGCCAAAATGGCATCGACATCCGTGTGACGCATGTTTTCTTGCACTTCGACCGGGGTCGCACCCGCGGCCAAAGCGCTGATCTTGTACATCCCAAAACCGTGCTCGGTGTGGATCACCTCGTCGCCCGGACCGGCATAGGCATTGCACAAAAACGCAATGATCTCGTCACTGCCTGCGCCACAGATGATCTGATCCGCCTTCAGGTCATAGCGCGCACCAAGTGCGGCGCGCAGGTCCGCGTGATCGGTGCTGGGATAGCGGTGCAGCTCGGCACTGGCCGCCTGATACGCCGCAATCGCCTTCGGGCTTGGTCCCAGCGGGTTTTCGTTGGAGCTGAGCTTGATCACATTGCGCTGGCCCGCGATCTTCGATGCGCCCCCCTGATAAAGTGCGATGTCCAAAATACCCGGTTGCGGAATTGGCCGATCAAGAGGCGCATAAGGTGGCATAGGGCAAATCCTGCAAAACGCCCAGCAAACGGGCCGTGACAATAC
This sequence comes from Dinoroseobacter sp., assembly GCA_042096155.1. GTDB lineage: Bacteria > Pseudomonadota > Alphaproteobacteria > Rhodobacterales > Rhodobacteraceae > Dinoroseobacter. Next base: position 25,229 of record JBELMC010000010.1, on the reverse strand, counting down.
CCAAGGGTTTTAGCCCGCAGCCCCCCGCAAGGCCAGTCGCATCTGACCCGAAGCGCGGGCAAATCCGGCGCGCCGCTGTCAGGATTGCCACAGCACGCCCCAGAGAGCGCAAAATCGCACCGCGGCATCTTTGGATTTTGCGCGCACAGCCCGGTCGCATTGCGCAAGGGCGTCTGACAAAGCGGCAGCCTTCAAGCCGCTTTTTGGCGCCACACAAGTCCACCAAAAAGGCCGCTGTGGCATCCCGCAGCGGCCTGGCCAAAGACACCGCCTGATGGGCTTAGTTCTGGGCGTAATATTCGATCACGAGATTTGGTTCCATCTGAACCGGATAAGGCACATCGCCGAGACCCGGACGGCGCACAAAACTGGCGGTCATCTTGGAATGGTCGGCCTCGATATATTCCGGCACGTCACGCTCGGGCAATTGCACGGCTTCGAGCACGACCGCCAGCTGCTTGGACTTTGCGCGAACCTCGACCACATCGCCTTCCTTGACGCGGTAGGATGGAATATTCACGCGCTTGCCATTGACGGTCACATGACCGTGGTTCACGAATTGACGGGCTGCAAAGACAGTTGGCACGAATTTGGCACGATAGACAACAGCGTCCAGGCGGCTCTCCAGCAGCCCGATCAGGTTCTCGCCCGTGTCGCCCTTGACGCGCTCGGCCTCGGCGAAGATGCGCCGGAATTGCTTCTCGGTCAGATCGCCGTAATAGCCTTTCAGCTTCTGCTTGGCGCGCAATTGCAGACCAAAGTCAGACAGCTTGCCCTTGCGGCGCTGACCATGCTGGCCAGGACCATATTCGCGACGATTGACGGGGGATTTCGGTCGCCCCCAGATGTTTTCGCCCATCCGGCGGTCGATTTTATACTTGGCAGACGTGCGTTTGGTCACGGCTGATCTCCTTCGCTTTAGGTCTGCTTGCCCCCTGAACACACAGGAAGAAAGCATCGAAGGGCGTTGTCCTTTTCCTCGGATTTGGCCGAGGCGACAGGCTGCCTCTTGCGAGGGCCACCAACACCAATGAAACCACAGCCTCGAAAAGGTCAGCGGTGGCGCGCTTATACAGGGGCCAATCAGGGTGTCAACCAAGCCTGTGCGAACAGATCTGAGGGCCACCCTCGCTCATCAAGATCGCCGCTTCGGCCGGTGCCAGACAGCGCCGCGCCGCCGCGCCATAGCGGAATGGGTCAGCCGCCAGCTCGGGGCGCACATGAACCAACGCCTCGCGGGCCGCGGGGGCCAGATCACCCAACGCCATATCAGCCGGATGAAAGGTCTCGACCTCAAGACCATTGGCCCAAACCACCCCGTGACGCGGCAGCATCATATGGATATAGCGGTGGCTGTTTTGCCCATGGTCGACGTGAATATCCGCGTTGTTGACCAGATCCCGCGCCGCCACCAGAACCTCTGGTTCGTCAAACAGCGCCCGTGCCGCAGGCCCGCGCAACAAGAGCCGGTGCGCGGGCGAGATCAGCAGATCACTGTCCGGGTCCCATCCGCCCAACGCACCCGCCTTGATCCGAATGGGCCGCAAATGCGGATGCGCACGTAACCCCGCTGGCGTGATTTTCGCAGCCCCCATCCATTCAATCGCCTGCGGACCATCGTCACGGGTCTGCACGATATGGCCAGGCCGCAGGTGATCAATGTCAACATTCCCCTCAGGCGTGCGGATCATCGTACCTGGGCTAAAGCAAATCACATCGCGCGGTGGCAAACGAGGCTGCAAAGCCTGCAAGAAGGCCTCCGTCCGCTTCACCAAGAACAAATCGGTGTCGATGGGCAGGGCCTTGCCGCCCCACACCAAGACCGGCGCGTCGCTGGTCAAGACAGTGATTTCAAAGGACGTGCAACCATCGGTCACGACCAGATCACATCCGCCCTCCGCCACATGGCCTTCGAGAGGCTCAAAAGGCACATCATGGGCGATCGCAATCGTCGACAACATCCGGGCCACAGTGTTGCGCACGGCTGGGCGTGCCATATCGCGCCCATGCGCCTCAATGTGGATTGGCGGCGCCAGTACGCGCAGGACCATACCATCGGCCAATGCCGCCAGATCCGGCGCTTCCAACCCGTCGATCTCGCATTTTGCCAGTGACACGCCAAACAGGTGACCCGCTGAAAGCATGTGCCCAATCCTCACCGACCACCAAAGCTTTCGCTTCGGGTCTTTTGCCAAGGCAGCACATTGTTCAAAACAGACCAGCGCGCCCCCACGCGCGAACTGTTCCCCGACTATATCAGGCGTGGATGGGATCCCGCAAGGCCGGTGTTCGGCTGCGGCATCTGGCCAATTTGCAGCAATCGACAATCGCTGCGCCAAGTTGCATTTTCACACCACGTCCGACGCCCCTGCACCTGCGGCCTACCCATCAATCCGGCCTCGCCTGAAGCCCCTCTTGGGACCATGGCGCTTGGCGTTACCGGGATTTGCCTGTTGCTCATACTGGCGGTTTTGCTGGCAGCATATGGTGACGGTCTTGAAACGCTGTTGCATTTGGCCGCGACAATTCTGCCGCGCAATATCGGCAAAATGATGCTCTTGGGGGCCTTCTTGGCAACAGGCACGGCTTGTAATGGCACTGGCGCGGCCAGGCTTGTCGCCATGACCCGCTTTGCGTGTCCGAGTGCTGGACGTCGCACTGGGCCTGCCCCTGGCAATCCCGGCCTATGGGTTGGCCTGGGGTTATGCCGATCTGCTGGATCATCCCGGTTTGCCCTAAACCACTTTGCGCGAGATCACAGACTGAGGGCCGCGGGATTATCGGTTTCCCACGGTTCACCGCGTGGGTGGCACGGTCGGCAATCGCCAGCGCCGTAAGCGTCTTTGAAGCAGGGGCCATTTGCGGTTTGACTATATGCCTTCGCTGAGGGCCATGGCATTGGCCCGCGCATGTCTTTGATAGACTTTCAGAGCGCGCACGCGTGTGGCGTCATCGATCGCTATGTTTTGGAACCGGCGGATCCTGTTGCCTTTACTGTCGTTACTGTCGTTACTGTCGTTGAAAATCAGGATCTTGACGGACCTTATGATCCCGGATCGGCCTTTGGCTGCGCGCAGAGCATATCACCCCAGCCCACACAGAAAATCACCCCGAGGATACATTTGTTTCGCGCACCAAAATTAGAGGCGCCCGATGCATTATCAAAAGCTGCTCTGCCGTTTGCCCCGACAAGAGGCCGCCATCTGCGGGTGCGATCAGACGATAGCCGTCTGAACACCCCGTCAGTTGAGCCAGCCTATCCGCATTTGGAATGCCCGCACGATCCGCAGGTCATGCAGCCTTCCGACATCCGCATATCAAAGGCGCCGCAATTCGGACAGGCGGTTGCGCTGCCAGAGCCGAAATTCACCACCTGCGCCTGAGGGTCGGTCTTCAACCCCATCCCTTCGCCTGAAATAAAGCCGATCGCGATCATGTGACGCTCTATCACGCCGCCAATCGCCGCCAGGATCGAGGGGATATATTTGCCGTCCATCCAAGCGCCGCCGCGCGGATCGAACACCGCCTTAAGCTCTTCAACGACAAAGCTGACATCCCCACCACGCCGGAAAACCGCAGAGACCATCCGCGTCAGCGCAACTGTCCAAGCGTAATGCTCCATATTCTTGGAGTTGATAAAAATTTCAAACGGACGTCGATGGCCCTGCGCGATGACATCGTTGATGGTGATATAGATCGCATGGGCGCTGTCGGGCCATTGCAACTTGTAGGTGCTGCCTTCAAGCGCCTCTGGGCGGTCCAGCGGATCGGTCATATAGACCACGTCCCCATGCGGGTGCTGTGGCGCGGCGCTGGTGCGCGATACAACCTCGGGAGGGGTCTCTTTTTTGTCATCTGACACCGATAGAACCGACCCGGTGACATCGTTGGGCCGATAGGTTGTGCAACCCTTACAACCTTGATCCCACGCGCTCAGATACACGTTTTTGAAGCTCTCGAAATCGATGTCCTCGGGCACGTTGATGGTCTTGGAAATGCTCGAATCAATCCATTTTTGCGCCGCCGCCTGCATTCTGACATGGTCTTCGGGCGCCAGGGTTTGGGCATTGACGAAATAATCCGGCAGTGCGCGATCCGCGAATTTGTCGCGCCACAATTTCACCGCGTAATCGACGACCTCTTCTTCCGTTCGCGACCCGTCTTTTTGCAACACTTTACGGGTATAGGCATAGGCAAATACCGGCTCAATCCCGGATGACACATTGCCCGCATACAGGCTGATCGTCCCGGTCGGCGCAATTGATGTCAAAAGCGCATTGCGAATGCCGTGCTCGCGGATTGCGTCGCACACATCTGCATCCATCGCTTGCATCGCGCCGGACGCCAGATACTGGTCGGCATCAAACAACGGGAAGGCACCCTTTTGCTTGGCCAATTCGACGCTCGCCAAATACGCCGACCGCGCGACCATGTGCAGCCATCTTTCTGTCTGCGCCGCAGCCTCTGGCGATCCGTAGCGTTGGCCAACCATCAACAACGCATCTGCCAAACCGGTCACCCCGAGACCGATGCGGCGCTTGTTGCGCGCCTCTTGGGCTTGCTGGGGCAGCGGAAACCGGGACACATCGACCACATTGTCCATCATCCGAACCGCCACAGCGGTCAACGCGGTCAGTTTGGCCTCGTTGAGAACCGCCCCCTCTTCGAACGCATCATCAACGAGACGCGCCAAATTGATCGAGCCGAGCAAACACGCCCCATAAGGCGGCAAAGGCTGCTCGCCACACGGATTGGTTGCGGCAATATGCTCGACATAGGACAAATTGTTCGCCGCGTTGATCCGGTCGATGAAAATCACCCCTGGTTCGGCATAGTCATAGGTCGCTTTCATGATCTGGTTCCAAAGATCCCGGGCCTGCACGGTTTTGTAAACCTTGCCACCAAATACCAGATCCCAAGCGCCATCGACCTTGACTGCCTCCATGAACGGGTCGGTCACCAGGACGCTGACATTGAACATCCGCAGCCGCGCGGCGTCTGATTTTGCCGAAATGAACTGTTCGATATCAGGATGATCGCACCGCATCGTTGCCATCATCGCACCCCGACGCGCACCCGCAGACATGATCGTGCGACACATCGAGTCCCACACATCCATAAAGCTCAGCGGCCCTGACGCGTCAGCCGCCACGCCTTTGACATCCGCACCTTTGGGCCGGATCGTCGAGAAATCATAGCCGATCCCACCGCCCTGCTGCATGGTCAAGGCCGCTTCTTTCAGCATCTCGAAAATGCCACCCATATCATCGGGAACGGTGCCCATCACAAAGCAGTTAAACAGCGTGACAGACCGTTCCGTGCCCGCTCCGGCGGTGATCCGGCCCGCGGGCAAATATTGGAAATCTTCCAGCGCGTGATAGAATGTGTCTTCCCACAGATCCGCATCGGCCTCGACCGAAGCCAGACTGCGCGCAATCCGCCGCCATGTGTCCTCGACGGTGACATCACATGGTGTGCCGTCGGCCTGTTTGAAACGGTATTTCATGTCCCAAATGGACTCGGCGATCGGGGCGGCAAAGCGGCTCATGGCGGGCTCCAATACAGCGTTGGCGGACATAAGGGGCTCAAAGACATCGCTTTGCACCCCCCAAAGGAATCACGTAATCTCACACCAGGAATAGGGGGTCGATTGTGGATAAGTTCATACATCTTGTAAAGCTCAGTGTGGGCACGAACAGCGTGGATGACTTGGCCGCGTGGCAAGCCACCGTCGCGGCCCGGCACACAGATGGGCGACCGTGCCACGTCACGCGGATGTGGCCAAAACGCGAAACCGAGATCGTGAATGGTGGCTCTATTTTTTGGGTTATCAAGGGTCTGATCCAGGCCAGACAGAAGATTTTGCGGCTTGATGAAGTGTTTGGCCGCGATGGCATCCGCCGCTGCGCCATCGTGTTGGATTCACATTTGCAGCGCACAGAAACGGCCCCGAAACGCCCTTTTCAGGGCTGGCGCTACCTGCAGCCAAACGACGCGCCCCGCGATCTGAGCGCAAGCCGGGTGGGCGACACGCCGATCCCGCTGGAGCTGACGCAAGCGCTGGCGGAAATCGGCGTACGCTGAGCGTTGCGCTGCATGCCCCGTCGCCCAGCCTGAAACCCCATTCCACAGCGCCCCTTGCCAAACAAAGGGCCCGAAAAGACAAAAGCATTGCGCGCATACCGGCGCCGCCTGATGCTGCCAAAATTGAGATATTTCGACGCGTTGGCGGGTGCGCGGCGCTGTTTCAGCGATGTGCTCAAACAGGGGCGTCCAATAGGCCAGTCAAATCTTGACCAAGCCGCATACCCAGGGCCGCCAGCGCCTGCTGCTCGACAATGCCCCACGGCGCCGCGCGCGCGGCAAACAGCGTGGCTTGGGACCGCAAAACCGGCGCCCCGCTGAGGATCTTGAGGTGGTTGGCCTCCAGCGTGGCCCCCGAGGAGGTGATGTCCGCAATCGCCTCGGCCGTCCGGTTCGCCACCGTTCCCTCAGTCGCCCCCTGGCTGTCGATCAGCTGATAATCGGCAATCCCATGAGCCCGCAGATGCGCATGCACCAGACGGTGATACTTGGTGGCAATGCGCAAGCGAAACCCGTGGACTGCGCGAAAGGCGGCGGCGGCGGCGTCCAAATCATCCAGCCCATCGACATCGATCCAACATTTTGGCACCGCGATGATCAAATCCGCATGACCAAAGCCCAACGCCACCAAATGGGCCAACTTGCGGTTCCAAAGCGGGACATTTTCTTGAACCAGATCAGCGCCTGTTACACCCAAATGGATCCGCCCGGCGGCCAACTCACGCGGGATTTCACTGGCCGAGAGCAAGACCAAAGCAACACCTTCCACACCGTCGACAGCGCCAGCATATTCGCGGTCCGTCCCAGTGCGGCGCAGCGCCACACCGCGCGCGCCGAACCATTCAAAGGTTTTTTCCATCAGCCGCCCCTTAGAGGGCACCCCCAGCTTCAGCATCCCGGCTCTCCTCGGATTTGAGCCACCAGGCCGGGCCGGATCACCGCACCCACGGCCGGGATCGCGCCGCCTTGGCCCAACACGCGGGTCAACGCGTCATAGCGCCCGCCGGACGCCAAAAGCGGCCAGTCCGGCTGATCCAGCGCCGAAAAGCCAAATACAAAACCGTCGTAATATTCCATTGCCGCACGGCCAAAGCTGGCATTGAACGCCAGCTTTTCAACGCCAACACCGGCCGCGTCGAGCGCGCAAAGCCGCGCCTCCATCTGGTCCAGCGCGGGACCGATCGCAGGCATTTGCACCGCCAAATCGCGCAACCGCACCAAGGCCTGATCACTGGGGGCCGCCAGATCGAACAGGTGGTCCAACAAGGCGGCTTGCTCGGACGGGATCGGGGGCAAAGCCGCGTCCTCTGTTAACACCGCGACGCGCGCCGCGATTTCAGTGGGGCTGCGCAAGCCGATCACCGCACCCGTGGCGGCGATCTGGTCTTGCACCTGCTCTGGCGCCAGTCCGGCCAGCGCAGCCCGGTGCGCCGACACTGCGCCCTGCCCGCAAAACCGCGCCAGCAATGTGGCAAACCGCTTGGGGCGCCAGATATGCCGTCGCAAAGCGGCTTTGCGACGCGCGCTGGTCGTGAGCCCCTCGATCGCCGCCAGCAACACCCCCATATCACCTGTCACTGCCGCGCATGGCACCCCGTCCAAGCCCGCACGCACAGCGCAGAACACAGCTGCTTCAGCCTGCGCTGGGGCCTTGCGGTCGAACACTTCCAAACCCACCTGCCAATATTCTGTCGCGCGCGACGTGCCGGGCTCTTGCTTGCGAAAGACCGCGCCTTGATAGGTATAGCGCGCAGGCTCGGCGCCATGGGTCATGTGCATTTGCACCACCGGCACCGTGAAATCGGGCCGCAGCATGATCTCGCCGTGCTCCGGATCATTGGTGACATACGCGCGCGCGCGCAGATCTTCGCCATACAGATCCAACAACGTTTCAGAGGGCAGCAAAACCGGCGCATCCACCGGCTGCGCGCCGCCTGCCCGGAACAGCTCAAACAGGCGTGCCGCCTCGCGTCTTTCGGCCGTTGGCATCGCTCAGTCGCCCGCCAATACGTCATCCGCCAACATTTTGCGAACCGCTGCGACAAGGTCGTCGCGGGCCACCTCGATCTGGCTCGGCCGGTCTTTCCATTCCTCAAGTGTCGCGGTCTCGGCGATTTTTTTGCCCAGCACCAAGTCCTTGATCTGGATCACGCCCCGGCCCGCTTCATCCGCACCTTGGATCACCGCCACCGGACTGTCGCGTTTATCTGCGTATTTCAACTGGTTGCCAAAGTTTTTCGGATTGCCCAAATAGACTTCGGCACGGATGCCCGCGCGGCGCAGCTCGGTCGCCATGGCTTGATACGCCGCCATCCGATCGCGGTCCATTACCGTCACAACCACCGGTCCCGGCGCGGTCTTGGCGGTTTGTTGCTTGGCGCGCAACGCCGCGAGCAACCGATCCACCCCGATTGACACACCGGTCGCAGGCACCGCTTGTCCGGTAAAGCGCTTGACCAGATCGTCATAGCGTCCGCCCCCCGCCACAGATCCAAACTGCCGGGGCCGTCCTGCCTCGTCGAGGATCTCAAACGTCAACTCGGCCTCGTAAACCGGACCTGTGTAATAGCCCAAGCCGCGCACGACCGATGGATCGATTTCGATCCGGTCCGGGCCGTAGCCCTGGGCCTCCATCAACGCGGCGATGGTCTCCAACTCGGCGACGCCCTCTTGGCCAACCGACGAGCCTGCGACCAGCTCGGCCAACCGCGCACATGTCGCAGCACCCGTGTCGCGCTTTGCGGTCATAAAGCTCATGATCACCTCGGCATGCTCCGCAGCCAGCCCAGCGCCTTTGGTAAAGTCGCCCGAGCCATCCTTGCGCCCCGCGCCCAGCAAAGCCCGCACGCCGTCTGGTCCCAAACGATCCAGCTTGTCAATCGCGCGCAACACGATGCCGCGCGCTGAATCGTGGGCCTCGCCCGCAAGGCCTGCCACCTCCAGCACACCATTGAGCACTTTGCGATTGTTGATGCGCACAACATAATCGCCCCGTGCGATGCCAACCGCTTCGAGGGTGTCTGACAGCATGGCACAAATCTCGGCGTCCGCCGCGACAGAGGGGGCCCCAACCGTATCAGCATCACATTGATAGAACTGTCGAAACCGCCCTGGTCCGGGTTTTTCGTTTCGCCACACAGGTCCCATCGCATAGCGCCGATAGGGGCTTGGTAGATCATTGCGATATTGGGCAGCGACCCGCGCCAAAGGCGCTGTCATGTCATAGCGCAGCGCCAGCCACTCGGCGCTCTCGTCCTCCTGCCAGGCAAAGACCCCATCGTTCGGCCGGTCCACATCGGGCAAAAACTTGCCCAACGCCTCGACCGTTTCAACCGCCGAGGTTTCCAATGCATCAAACCCGTACAGATGGTACACTTGGGCAATCTTGGTCAGCATCGCTTGGCGCTGGGTGACTTCGGCGCCAAAATAATCGCGAAACCCCTTCGGAGTATCTGCTTTCGGGCGCGGTTGCTTTTTGAGTTTCGCTTTGGTCTGGGCCATATCGGTCCTCTTTGGTCGCGCGCGGTGTAATCCATGCAGAGACAGGGTGCAATCGCTGCGCCCTGCGTCCATATTGTGGTCAGCCAAAAAAGAGATGCCCCATGACCGATTTGACCGCCCTGGAAGAAAAACTCGCGCATTTGGAAAAAACTGTCGAGGATCTATCCGAACTCCTCCGCCTGCAAAGCGCCGAGATCGACCGCTTGAGCAAGCTCACCAGCGCCATGGCCACGCGTCTGCGCGAAACCACCGACCAAGGCACCGGTGGGGTGTTTTTCTCAGACGAGCGGCCGCCGCACTACTAAAACCCTTGACCGAATACCCAAGACCAGGACCCGCCACCCAACATGATAAAACCGGAAATATGCGGTCTTGTCCGGGCCAGGATTGCATGATGCGATCCACCTTCGCCGGGGTTTGACGGCACAAATCCGCTGTCAAAGCTGGCGGTGATGTCGTGCTGATCTTGCACCGATCTGGTCAGCAGCGGATCACGGCAATCCAAGTCAACCAAGTCGAAGATCAATCGACCGCTCAGAAATCTTCGACAGTGATCACGCCCGGCACGGCCTTCAACGCACTTTTGAATTGCGGACTGACGGGGAAGTCATCGCCCAAGGACACGTCGACTTCACTGTCGAGATCAGACGCCAACAGGCACAGCAAAATCGGACCCCGCGCATGAGAGTTCTCCGCGCGCATGCGCTCCAGAAGGCTGCCGACCGGGCCGACAGCGTCGGGCGTCTCCAGAAAAATTTTCAGGCCCAGCGCTTCGCCGGTGGCGACAGCTGCATCAATCGGCGCGACACCCCGGCACAGCAGTTTCAGTTGGTCACTTTCCATCGTTGCCTCGACCGTCAGCAAAACATTGTTGCCCGGTTCCAGATGCGCACGTGCTGCCTCTAGGGTGTCTGAAAACACGGTCACCTCGTACAGTCCGGTCGGATCCGACAATTGCACGAACGCAAATCGGTTGCCGCGCGCGGATTTGCGCTCCTGACGGGCCGCGACATTGCCCGCAAGCTTGGCAATATGGGCACCTGTGGCGGCTTTCGCGGCGACCTGTGTGAGACTGAGCGCACCCTGCCGCTTCAAAGCGCCCATGTAATCGTCCAGCGGGTGACCCGACAAGAAAAACCCAATCGCGGTTTGCTCTTCATTCAACCGCTCGGCGGGCAACCAATCGGCGATTTGTGACAGGCGCGGCTCGGGCAGGTCTTCACCCGCTTCGCCAAACAAAGACACCTGATCGGACGCCCGTTGCGCATGGATCGCCGCTGAATACGCCGTCAACGCATCCAGACTGTCGAGCACGCGGCGCCGGTTTCGATCCAGCTGGTCAAAGCCCCCCGCCCGCGCCAGATTCTCCAACGGGCGCTTGCCAACTTTCTTCAAATCGACGCGCCGCGCCAGATCAAACAAGGTCGCAAACGGTTTGTCCGCGCGCATCTCGACGATCAGTTTCATCGCCTCGACGCCGACATTTTTCAAGGCGCCCAATCCATATACCAGCTTGCCATCTTTCACCGAAAACACGGCATCTGAGCGGTTGACGCAGGGCGGGATCACATCCAAATCAAGGGTGCGGCGCAGCTCTTCGGCGTAAACAGCCAGCTTGTCGGTCAGGTGGATATCGCAATTCATCACACCGGCCATGAATTCCACCGGATGGTTGGCTTTCAGCCACGCGGTCTGGTAGCTTACCACCGCATAGGCCGCAGCATGAGATTTGTTGAAACCGTAATTTGCAAACTTGTCCAACAGGTTCCACACTTCGGTGGCTTTTTTCTTATCGACATTATTGGCCGCCGCACCTGCCAAAAATTTCGGCTTCTCGACGTCCATCGCTTCTTGAATCTTCTTGCCCATCGCCCGGCGCAGAAGATCCGCGCCCCCCAACGAATAGCCCGCCATTTCCTGAGCGATCTGCATCACCTGTTCTTGGTAAACGATGATGCCCTGGGTTTCGTCCAGAATATGGTCAATGGACGGATGCAGCCGCGCGCGGTCGCTCAGACCGTTCTTGACTTCACAATATTTCGGGATGTTTTCCATCGGGCCGGGCCGGTATAGCGCCACCAGTGCCACGATATCTTCGATGCAGGTCGGCTTCATCCGGCGCAGCGCATCCATCATACCAGAGCTTTCCACCTGGAACACCGCCACGGTCTTGGCCGACGCATATAGCTTATAGCTTGCCGCATCATCCAGCGGGATCGCGTTGATGTCATTCACCGTCCCCGGTTGCGGCGCGTATAATGCAGTCCCATCGGCCGCGACATGCAAATCACGGCCCGATTTCAGAATCAGATCGACAGCATTCTGAATCACCGTCAGTGTCTTCAACCCCAGAAAATCGAACTTCACCAGCCCGGCTTGTTCCACCCATTTCATGTTGAACTGCGTGGCGGGCATGTCGGATCTGGGATCTTGATACAGCGGCACCAACTTATCCAGCGGCCTGTCACCGATCACCACGCCCGCCGCATGGGTCGAGGCATTCCGCAGCAACCCCTCGACCTGCATGCCATAGTTTAGCAACCTGTCGACGACCTCTTCGCGTTTGGCCTCCGCCGCCAATCGCGGCTCATCCTTGAGCGCTTTTTCAATGCTGACGGGCTTGACGCCCTCTATCGGGATCATCTTTGACAGCCGGTCCACCTGACCATAGGGCATCTGCAACACCCGGCCCACATCGCGCACGGCCGCTTTTGACAACAACGCCCCAAAAGTGATGATCTGGCCAACCCTGTCGCGGCCGTATTTTTCTTGGACGTAACGGATCACCTCTTCGCGCCGATCCATGCAAAAATCGATGTCGAAATCGGGCATCGAGACCCGCTCAGGGTTCAAGAACCGCTCAAACAGCAGCGCATAGCGCAAAGGATCCAAGTCGGTGATCGTCAGCGCATAGGCCACAAGGCTGCCCGCCCCCGATCCCCGTCCCGGTCCGACCGGAATTCCGCGCTCTTTGGACCATTTGATAAAATCCGCGACGATCAGAAAATAGCCCGGAAAGCCCATCTTCTCGATGATATCCAGCTCGAAATCGAGCCGTTCCTGATAGGTCTCAATCTCCGTCGCATGAGGAATGACCGCCAAACGGGCTTGCAATCCCTCATTCGCCTGACGGCGCAGTTCCACCACTTCGTCATCGGCAAATTTCGGCAAAATCGGGTCACGCGTATAGGCTTTGAAGGCGCATCTGCGGGCAATTTCAACCGTATTTTCAATCGCTTCAGGCAGATCGGCGAACAGGGCGACCATTTCGTCCGGCGTTTTGAAATAATGTTGTGGTGTCAATTGCCGCCGCCCCTCGGCCTGATCGACATACGCCCCTTGCGCGATGCAAATCAGGGCATCATGGGCCTCGTACATTGCAGGGGTCGGGAAGTAGGCATCATTGGTCGCGACCAAAGGCAATGCAAGCCGGTAGGCCAGTTCGATATGTCCCTGCTCGGTCGGTTCGGGCGCGCCATCGTCGCGCGGATGGCGTTGCAGCTCGATATAAAGTCGCCGATCGAAGGCGCGGCTCAGACGACGCACCAGCGCTTCGGCCTGCGCCGGGCGGCCTGCAGACAGCTGCGCCCCGACCGGACCCAGCGGTCCGCCGGTCAGACAGATCAACCCCTCGGCATGTCCGCACAGCTGATCGAGCGACACAAACGGCGCTTCACCGCGCTTGTCGAGATAGAGAAAGCTGTTCAACTTCAAAAGGTTGCCATAGCCAACCTCAGATTGCGCCAACAAAACCACGGGCGCTGCATGCGCAGCATCACCGACACTCAGCTGACAGCCGACAATCGGCTGCACCCCGGCCTTGGCCGCGGTCTCGGAAAACTCCAACGCCGCGAACATATTGTTGGTGTCAGTCAGGGCGACCGCAGGCATCGCCATGTCGGCGGCCAAAGTGGGCAGCTTTTTCAGCTGCATCGCTCCTTCCAGCAACGAATATTCGGAATGGACGCGCAGGTGGATGAATCGGGCTTGGGTGCTCATGTCGGCACCCTAGAACCCGGCCCCGCGATCGAAAAGCGCAAAAGCAAAGCGCGCCTGTGTGCTGTGACAAAGACGCGCCCAAGATCATCCGGTCCGTACCCAGCAATTGAACGGCAACTGCATGGGGTTTGGTGGTCGTGTCAGGTGGGTTTACAAACCGGCAGCTTCGGACGCGATACGCCGAATATCTGCGCGGCCAAAGCCCAGATCGTCCAATTCGCGCGCTGTCAGCGCTTGCAGTTCGGCATAGGTTCTGCGGTAAGCGCGGTGTTGCTCCAGCCGGGCGGACACAGCATCCATACGCGCGACAATGCGCGCCCAGACCGAACCGTGCGATACAGAAATTGTTTCGAAAACGGCCATTTAGGTAACTCCATAGGAATGTGTTTCTGCAATACGACATAGGCACTTTCTGCACCTGCACAATGCTCGAATACGCATTTCCGATATGCGTTTGGATCAATCCGCGTGGTGGCATGGCGCTTGCCAAACGGATCGCTTCGCGCTTACTCTCAGGGGGCCTTGCGTTCTACGCCGCATCGAGCGTCAGGTTGGTCAAACATATGGTACCGCGGCGGAATACTCAGATGAGAACCACGTTTCTTCTAAACGGAGAGACCGTGACCGTGGACAGCGCCGCCACCGTCACATTACTGGACTATCTTCGCATCGAAAAACGTCTGACCGGCACAAAGGAAGGCTGCAATGAGGGCGATTGCGGCGCGTGCACGGTGATGGTGCAAGATCGGCGCGCCACCCGTGCGCTGAACGCCTGTATTTTGTTTTTGCCCCAGCTTGACGGCAAGGCCGTGACCACAGTCGAAGGCCTGACCGGCCCCGATGGGGTGCCACACCCGGCCCAGACCGCTTTGGTGACGCATCACGGCGCGCAATGCGGATTCTGCACCCCCGGTTTTGCGGTCTCGATGGCCACGGCGCATTTGAACGGAGCCACCGATCACGACGATCAACTGGCAGGCAATCTGTGCCGCTGCACGGGCTATGCGCCGATCATCCGCGCCGCCCAAGCCATCGAAGCCGATCCCGTGCCGCCTCATTTGTCATGCCAAATGGATCGCATTTCCGCTCAAGGACCGGACGATGGCGATGCCTTGGTGTGTCGGCCAACCAACGCCGATGATCTGGCGACCTGGTACGCCGCCCACCCCGATGCAACCTTGATTGCCGGGGCGACAGATGTCGGCCTGTGGGTCACAAAACACCTGATGGATCTGGCGCCGGTTGCGTTTTTGACCGGCTGCGACGACCTGAAGAGCATTGCAATCACCGACACCGAAATCCGCATTGGCGCGATGGCAACGCTGACCGATGTGCGGGCTGCGATCACACCGCACCATCCGGATCTGGCCGATATGCTGCGCCGCTACGGCTCGACCCAAGTGCGCAACGCCGCCACCCTGGGTGGCAACATCGCCAACGGCTCTCCAATCGGCGACGCGCCGCCCGCGTTGATCGCGCTTGGGGCGACGCTGCATCTGCGCCAAGGCGACGCGCGGCGGGCCCTGCCGCTGGAGGATTTCTTCCGCGCCTACCGCGACCAAGACCGCGCACCTGGCGAATTTGTCGAAGCCGTCTCGATCCCCCGACAGCCCGACCGTCTGAAATGTTACAAGTTGTCCAAGCGCTTTGACCAGGATATCTCGTCGGTCTGCGGGTGCTTCAACATCACCGTCACCGATGGCACCGTCACCGCCGCCCGGATCGCGTTTGGCGGTATGGCGGGCACGCCACACCGCGCCACAGCGGTCGAGACAACCTTGACCGGCGCGCCCTGGACCCAAGCGACCATTGCCGCTGCAATCGATCAGTTTCCGAACGATTTCAAGCCGATGTCAGATTTGCGCGCCTCAGCCGACTACCGCATGATCAGCGCGCAAAACATGCTGCAGCGCTATTTTCTGGAAGCGACCGGAACCGTCACGCGCGTGCGCGAGGTGAACCCATGAGCGTCTCTATCGCACACCCACATGACGCCGCTGTCTTGCATGTCACGGGCACCGCGCGTTATGTCGATGACGTGCCTGTGCCCGCCAACACCCTGCATCTGGCCTTTGGTCTCAGCACCATAGCGCGCGGCCGCATCACGGGCCTGGATCTCGCCGCCGTCCGCGCCGCGCCCGGTGTGCGAGAGGTGCTGACCCATCGCGATCTGCCCGGCGCAAACGACGTCTCGCCTGCCCCGTTCTTTCGTGAACCGATGTTGGCCGAAGACGAGGTTTTCTATATCGGTCAACCCATCTTTCTGGTCGCGGCAACCAGCCATCTGGCCGCCCGAAAAGCCGCGCGCCTGGCACAGGTCAGCTATGACGCCCTGCCCGCGCTGCTGACCCTCGACGATGCCATCCGCGCGGATGCGCGGTTTGAGGACGAGCCTCGAATCTATGGCCAAGGCGACGTTGACACCGCGCTGGCAGCCGCCCCCCAAACCGTGAGTGGCGTCATGGAGATTGGCGGGCAAGAGCATTTCTACCTCGAAGGGATGGCCGCGCTGGCAGAGCCACAAGAGGGCGGCGACATGCTGATCCGATGCTCGTCCCAGCACCCGACCGAGATCCAACACAAAGTCGCCGACGCCCTGCATCTGCCAATGAGCGCGGTGCGCGTCGAAGTCCGCCGTATGGGGGGCGGCTTTGGCGGCAAAGAAAGCCAAGGCAATGCCTTGGCAATATCCTGCGCAGTGATCGCGGCCCGCACCGGCCGTCCGGCCAAAATGCGCTATGACCGCGATGACGACATGGTCATCACTGGCAAACGCCACGATTTCCGCATTGCCTATTCGGCGGGGTTTGATGCGTTGGGCCAGATCCATGCGGTCGCGTTTACCCATTGGGCCCGCTGTGGCTGGTCGCCGGATCTGTCACTGCCTGTTGCGGACCGCGCCATGCTGCATGCCGACAACGCGTATTTTTTGCCCAATGTCCGGATCACCTCGCATCGGATGATGACGCATACGCAATCAAACACGGCATTTCGCGGGTTCGGTGGCCCGCAAGGCATGCTCGGGATCGAGCGTGTCCTCGACCATATCGCCCATGCCGTCAGACGAGATCCACTCCAGGTGCGGCGCCTGAATTATTATGCCTCCAGCGACCGCCTTGCCCAGCCCCGCAAGGCCGGATCCGCGCATCCGTTTGGCGCGGCCCATTCCCCCCGCGGGTGGCACCAGCCCCCCCAGACGACACCCTCCCAGACGACGCCCCCCCAAACCACCTCCCAAACCACGCCCTACCAGATGCAGGTCACGGATTTCATTCTTGATGCGCTGACCGACCGCTTGGCAGAGCGTGCAGATTATGCGGCCCGGCGCGCGGCGGTCGACGCCTGGAACGCGGCCCATCAGGTCGTGAAAAAAGGGCTCGCACTGACGCCCGTGAAATTCGGGATCAGCTTTACCCTGACCCATCTGAACCAAGCTGGCGCGCTGGTGCATGTGTACCAGGACGGCTCGATCCGGATGAACCATGGCGGCACCGAAATGGGGCAAGGTTTGTTCCAGAAGGTGGCCCAAATCGCCGCCGCACGGTTCGGCGTGGGTGTGGATCGGATCAAGATCACAGCAACCGACACCGCCAAAGTGCCCAACACCAGCGCCACGGCAGCCTCATCTGGCACCGACCTGAACGGCATGGCCGTGCGCGATGCTTGCGATAAAATCACCGCGCGTTTGGCCGAATGGTTGGTTCTGGGAACTGCGCTGAACGCCTCAGATGTCCGTTTTGAAAACGGCTTGGTGCATGTCGGAGCAAAAGCATACCCCTTTGAAAAGGTCATTCAAGACGCTTATGAAAACCGCATCAGCCTTTCGGCGACAGGGTTTTACAAAACACCCGACATCGCCTGGGATCGGATCAAAGGCGAGGGCAGGCCGTTTTTCTATTTTGCCTATGGCGCCGCAATCACCGAGGTGGTTCTGGACACGTTGACAGGCGAGAATCGCATCCTGCGAACGGATATTTTGCACGATGTCGGCGCATCGCTGAACCCCGCACTCGATATCGGCCAGATCGAAGGGGGTTATGTCCAAGGCGCAGGTTGGCTGACCACGGAAGAGCTTGTCTGGGACGCAAAAGGGGCTTTGAAAACCCATGCACCGTCGACCTACAAAATCCCGGCCTGTTCCGATCGGCCCGATATCTTCAATGTCGCTTTGTGGGATGGCCCCAATCCGGCCGACACGATTTATCGGTCGAAAGCCGTGGGCGAGCCGCCGTTGATGCTGGGGATCTCGGCCTTTATGGCGCTGTCAGATGCGGTGGCGGCGTGCGGGGATGGCACCGTGTACTGCGCGCTCGATGCGCCTGCGACGCCGGAACGGCTGCTCTGGGCGGTTCGCCGCCAGCAAGGATCGACATGAGCTTCGACCGCGCTGAACTGACAGCCACCCTGGCCCAGCACAGACGTGTCGCGCGGGTTTTGGTGATTGAGAGCGCAGGCTCGGTGCCGCGCGGACCCGGCACATCGATGCTGGTATGGGGCACACAGGATCGGCCGGGCCAATCGGGCACGATCGGCGGTGGTGCCTTGGAATTTCAGGCCCTGGCCGCGGCGCGCAGGGCCTTGGTGACGGGCAAAGACGAGCTGCAACGCCATGCGTTGGGACCAAATCTGGCGCAATGTTGCGGCGGTGCCGTCCGGCTGCTGACCGAGATCTGGGACACCCGGCGGCTCGGCAATATTGGCGACGTGGCCGCCCGTGCGTTGCCGACAGGACCAAAGGACCAACCGTTGTCGGTGACCCGCGCTTTGGCGCACAGCCGCAACGGCCTCCAGCCTGCCGCGCCACTGATCCTGGATGGCTGGGTGATCGAACACATGACACAACCCACCCGGCCACTTTGGGTGTTTGGCGCCGGTCATGTCGGACGCGCCGTGGTTAACGTGATACACCCGCTGCCCGCATTTCAGATCACCTGGGTCGATACGGATCTGAACCGGTTTCCAGAAGATGTCCCGCCCCGGATCCAGCTGCGCCCCACACCGGATCCGGCGCGCGCCGTGCCCTTGGCCCCACCCCAAGCCGAACACCTGATTCTGACCTATTCGCATCATTTCGATCTGCAACTGTGCCATGCCTTGTTGCGTCACGGCTTTGGCTCTGTCGGTTTGATCGGAAGTGCAACAAAATGGGCGCGGTTCCGAAAACGCCTGCAAAATTTGGGACATAGCTTGGATGAGATCGACAAAATCACCTGTCCGATTGGCGATCCAACGTTGGGCAAACACCCGCAAGCCATTGCGGTCGGCGTCGTTTCGCATCTACTTTTGGCGCGCATGCCCCAATCCCAAGCCTCACCGATGATCGATACGACCGGCCAAACCGAAAGGGCCGCCCAGCAATGACCGACCTGTTGACCATTTCAGGGCTGAGCAAAACCTATCCTGGCGTTGTCGCAAATAAAGATGTCTCGTTTTCGATCGCCGCTGGCGAAGTCCACGCGCTGCTCGGTGAAAACGGGGCTGGTAAGTCGACATTTGTGAAAATGATCTATGGATTGGTCGCCCCGGACAGCGGCGCGATGCGGCTGAACGAGGCCGCTTTCGCCCCGTCCGAACCCCGCGCCGCCCGCGCCGCGGGCATCGCTATGGTGTTTCAACATTTCTCGTTGTTTGAAGCGCTCTCTGTCGCGGAAAATATCGCCCTTGGGATGGAAGACCCGCCAAAGATGCGCGCGCTGTCCGGCCAGATCAGCGCCGTCAGCGAGACCTATGGTCTGCCGCTCGATCCTGATCGGCTGGTGGGCGACTTGTCCGCCGGAGAACGCCAGCGCGTCGAAATCATCCGCTGCTTGCTGCAAGATCCCAAGCTTCTGATCATGGACGAACCCACCAGCGTTCTGACACCTCAAGAGGTGGATATCTTGTTCGAGACGCTGCGCAAGCTCAGCGCCGAGGGAACCGCCATCTTGTATATAAGTCACAAACTGGAGGAAATTCGCACGCTTTGTGACGCCGCCACGATCCTGCGTGCTGGCAAAGTGGTCGCGAGCTGCACGCCGCGCGATCGCTCCGCCCGCGAGATGGCCGAAATGATGGTCGGGCAAACCCTGCACATCCCCAAAGCCAAAGATGTGGTCCCCGGCGCACCAATCTTGACCGTCAAGGACCTGTCGCGGCCCGCGACCACGCCCTTCGGGACATCTTTGACGGCTGTTTCGTTCAACCTTCGACGCGGTGAAATCCTCGGCATCGGTGGGGTGGCCGGAAACGGCCAGGACGAGCTGCTCAGCGCGCTGTCGGGCGAGACCAAAACCGTCGCCGACACGATCACCTTCGATGGCGCGGCGATCGGACAAACCGGGCCCGGCGCACGCCGCCTGTTGGGCCTGCTCTGCGCCCCGGAAGAGCGTTTGGGCCATGCCGCCGCCCCTGATATGAGCTTGGTCGAAAATGCCATGCTGACAGCAGCAGGACGTCAAGAGCTGACCCAAAACGGATTTGTGCGCTGGGGCAAAGCCCGCGACTTTGCCAACCACGTGATCGCAACCTTCGATGTCCGCACCCCCGGCCCAAATAACCTCGCCCGGTCGCTGTCGGGTGGAAATCTTCAAAAATTTGTCATCGGGCGCGAGGTGCTGCAAACTCCCGATGTTCTTGTGGTCAACCAACCCACATGGGGCGTCGATGCCGCCGCCGCGGCCGATATCCGTCAAGCCCTCATGGATCTGGCGGCAAACGGCGCGGGCGTCATCGTGATCAGCCAGGATCTGGACGAACTGATGCAAATCGCCGATCGTTTTTGCGCGCTCAATGGCGGCCGGCTAAGCGCATCGCGTCCGACACAAGGCCTGAGCGTTGACGAAATTGGTCTGATGCTCGGCGGTGCCCACGATCTAGAGCGCACCCATGAAGACTGAAACACACCCGGCCAAACCCTCAAACCACCGGTCCCGACACGGCACCGCGATGCACCGGATTGGTCCCAAAAAACACAGGGCCACGCCGCTGAAATTTCAAAATCCAACCAAAGCCAACCCATGATCCGTCTCGAAAAACGCCCCTCTCCCAGCCAGGCCTGGACCATCGCGACCCCCCTTCTGGCCGTTGTCCTGACCATGATCGCCGGGGGTCTCATGTTCGCGATGTTGGGCAAAGACCCCCTCGCAGCGATCCGGACCATCTTTTACGACCCTCTGTTTCACCCCAACTTCGCTGATTTTTCACGCCCGCAACTGCTGGTGAAAGCCGGGCCTTTGATCTTGATCGCAATCGGGCTGTCGATGGGCTTTAAAGCGGGCATCTGGAACATCGGCGCAGAGGGCCAATATATCATGGGCGCGATCGCCGGGGCGGCCGTTGGCCTTGCGATGTACCCGGCCGAAAGCGCCTTGATCTTTCCCGCCATGGTGATCGCCGGGGCGCTTGGTGGCGGGATCTGGGCGATGATCCCGGCGATTTTAAAGACCAAATTCCGCACCAGCGAGATCCTGGTCTCGCTGCTGTTGGTTTATGTCGCAGAGAACATCTTGGCGTCAGCTGCGGTCAGCTGGCTTCGCAACCCCTCCGGCGGTGGGTTTCCCGGCAGCCGGAACCTTGCGCAATGGAGCAGCTCTGCAAATCCCGAACTCATCACTGGCACTGGCATGCATTGGGGCGTTGTGGCGGCCTTTATCTCAGTCATTCTGGCATATGTCATGATGTCGCGTCATCTCATGGGCTTTCAAATCCGACTGGCCGGACAAGCCGCGCGTGCGGCCCGGTTCAGCGGTGTAAGCCCCGCGCGAATGATCCTCTTTTGCCTGGGAACGTCAGGGGTCTTGGCCGGTATGGCTGGCCTGTTCGAGGTGACGGGCCCCGCAGGTCAAATCAGCATCGACTTCAATTCCGGCTACGGGTTCACAGCGATCATCGTGGCGTTTCTTGGCCGCCTGAACCCGATCGGGATCTTGCTGGCGGGCCTGTTGATGGCGCTCACCTATATCGGCGGCGAACTGGCGCAATTTATGCTCGAACTGCCCGCCGCCGCAATTCAGGCCTTCCAGGGAATGCTGTTGTTTTTCTTGCTCGGTGTGGATGTTCTGAGCAATTATCATGTTCGTTTTGGCACACGAAAGGCCGGTTGAATGGACCTCAGTTCGATCAATCCCGCAATCCTGGTCGCGACGCTGATGATCGCTGCAACCCCCATTTTGCTGGCCGCAATTGGCGAGCTGGTCGTTGAAAAGGCAGGGGTTTTAAACCTCGGGGTCGAGGGCATGATGATCGTTGGCGCCGTTTGCGGTTTTATCATTGCCGTCAAGACGAACTCGCCGCTCTTGGGGTTTCTTGCGGCCGCAACCGGAGGGGCGATCTTGGCGCTCTTGTTTGGTGTTTTGACGCAATTTTTGCTGTCCAACCAGGTCGCCACGGGCCTTGCATTAACGCTGTTTGGCCTCGGTCTGTCAGCGCTGATGGGCCAAAGCTATGTTGGAATCAAAGCCCCCGACACCGCCAAGATCGATTTTGGCGCGTTGTCCGAGATGCCCGGCCTCGGTCCGATCTTGTTCCACCATGATCCGGTCGTTTATCTGTCACTGGCCATCATCGCCGGGGTTTGGGCGGTGCTGCGGTTCACCCGTGCGGGGCTGGTGTTGCGCGCTGTCGGGGAAAGCCATGATGCCGCCCATGCCCTGGGCTACAAGGTTGTGCGCATCCGGCTGTTTGCCATTGCCTTTGGCGGCGCCTGTGCCGGGCTGGGGGGCGCGTATCTCAGCCTTGTGCGGGTCCCGCAATGGACCGAAGGCATGACCGCCGGAGCAGGCTGGATTGCTTTGGCGATTGTCGTGTTTGCCAGCTGGAAACCCTGGCGCGTCTTGATCGGTGCATATTTGTTTGGCGGAATCACTGTCCTTCAGCTTAATTTGCAGGCGGCAGGTGCGAAAATACCCGTCGAACTCTTGTCGATGTCGCCGTATGTCGTAACCATCCTGGTGCTCGTCATCATCTCATCGGATCGGCGGCGTGCGGCTCTGAACGCGCCTGCTGATCTGGGAAAATCATTCCACGCCTCGCATTGAGGTACGCAGAAACACCAACCAAAGGGACAAAGCCCATATGAAACCTATCAAAATTTTGGCCGCCGCCGCTCTGGCGACGGGCCTCGCAACCGGCGCGTCTGCCGATGGTCACACACCGCTGAAAGTTGGCTTTGTTTATGTCGGCCCCGTCGGCGATGGCGGCTGGACCTATCAGCATGACCAGGGACGTCTCGCGGTCGAGGCCCATTTTGGCGATAAAGTCGAAACCATTTTCCAAGAAAACGTGCCAGAAGGCGCTGATTCAGAACGGGTTATGACCCAGATGGCCCTGTCTGGCGCAGACCTGATCTTCACCACCTCATTTGGCTATATGGACCCGACCAATGCCGTCGCCGCCAAGTTCCCAGATGTCAAGTTCGAGCACGCGACCGGTTATAAGCGCGAACATCCCAACGTCTCGACCTATGATGCGCGTTTCTACGAAGGCCGTGCTGTCTTGGGAACCATCGCGGGCCACCTGACCGAAACCAACAAGATCGGCTATATCGCATCCTTCCCAATTCCTGAGGTGATCCAAGGCATCAACTCGTCCTTCTTGCACGCGCAAAAGGTCAACCCTGATGTCGAAATGTCGATTGTTTGGGCCTATACGTGGTTCGATCCTGCAAAAGAAGCCGATGCGGCGAACGCATTGTTGAACAACGGCGTCGATGTGATCTTGCAACACACCGATTCCACCGCGCCGCAATCGGCGGCCAAAGCGGCCAATGACGCGGGTGGGCGCGTGTTCACCTTTGGGCAGGCTTCGGACATGTCAAACTTCAAGCCAAGCCCCCGCGTGGCCTCGATCATTGACGAATGGTCGCCCTATTACATCAAGCGGGTCCAGGACGTCCTTGATGGCACTTGGGAGTCCCAGGCCAGCTGGGGTGGTATGACCGAAGGCGAAGTCGTCATCGGCGAGATCACCGACGTCGTCCCCGCCGAAGCCAAAGCGCAAGCCGAAGCAATGGTCGCAGACATCACGGCGGGTACCTATCATCCGTTCACCGGCCCGATTTTCAAGCAGGACGGGTCCGTCTTTTTGGCCGAGGGTGAGGTCGCAACCGACCTGCAGCTCATCCAGATGGATTTTTACGTCCAAGGTATCACTGCGGACATTCCGCAATAGGCCAAAACCATAATAAACCCGAAGGCCCCTGCCCCGCGGCGGGGGTCTTTTTGGGGCATCGCTTTAAAATACCCGATCTCCGCCTGCCTTTCAAAACACGACCCGAATTGCGCCGGACACCGGTTTTGCAACGCGCCGCGGTTCAAACAAGCTGAACGCGCATCGCGCGGCCGCCATGTCGCAAAATCCCTCTCAACCGTCGAACCAAGTGGCTCATGCGGCGCGGAAATCGCCAGATTATGTCTAGCAGATAAGGGAGTCGCGCGATGAAAACGCATGTCAAAGCACTGGTTGTCGGGGGCGGCGCTGTTGGCACGTCTATTGCGTATCATCTCGCCAAAGCGGGCTGGGATGACGTCATGCTGCTCGAACGCGACGAGCTGACAAGCGGTTCGACCTGGCACGCAGCCGGGCTGTTGCCGTATTTTAACATGAGCTATGCAACCACTCATATCCACGACCATTCGATCAAATTTTACAAAACCCTAGAGGACGAGACAGGCCTGAATGCGGGCTTTTCCGTCGTCGGCAACCTGCGCATGGCCCAAACCCAAGCACGTCTGGACGAATATATGGTCTATGCCACGACGGCCGAAACTGTCGACGTCCCCTATGAATGGGTCACACCGGCCCAGATCAAGTCGCGCTATCCGTTGGTGCGGACCGACGATCTGGTCGGAGCGATCTATCATCCCACAGACGGGTATATCAACCCAGCAGACGTCACCATGGCGATGGCCAAGGGCGCACGCCAACGCGGTGTGACAATCGAACGGAAATGGCAGGCCGATGCGTATGAATGGACCGGCTCTGACTGGCGCGTGACCCTGACCAAGATGGTGGAAAAGGGAGGCAATCTTATCCCCTCCGAAGAGCAGATCATCGTCACGGCCGAGCATGTCGTCACCGCCACGGGCAACCATGCCCAACGCACCGCACACCAGCTTGGCATCCGGTCGACAGCCATTCCGGTGGAGCATCAATTCATCGTCACTGAACCTGATCCGATGCTTGTCGAATGGCGCAAGGAAAACGGCGAACACCCGGTTTTGCGCGATGCAGACGCCAAATGGTATGTGCGCGAGGAACGCGGTGGTTGGATCCTTGGGCCTTATGAAAAGAATGCCCCTGCCCGGTTCAAATATGGTGTTCCTGACAGCTTCCGCGCGGACCTGTTCCCGCTCGATCTTGAGCGGATCGAAGAAGAATACATGTCCTTCATCCACCGCATCCCATCCTCGGAAACTGTTGGTCTGAAAGATGATTTCAATGGCCCCATCTGTTACACACCCGATGGCAACCCCCTTGTTGGACCGGCGCCGGGGCTGCGCAACATGTGGCTGGCCGAAGGCTTCAGCTTTGGCATTACAGCCGCAGGGGGCACGGGGCACTATCTGGCACAATTGATGGTCGAGGGCGAAGCCGAGATCGACATGGCCTCGCTGGACCCGCGCCGTTTTGGCGATTGGGTGACCACGGAATACAGCGCGAAAAAGAAC